>CAZNWW010000271.1:0-6051 GCA_964576155.1 uncultured Myxococcales bacterium
AAGGATGGTTCTGCAAGGGCGTGACCGGGTTCGGCTCGGACCTGGTCTTCCTGTGTATTGCAGACCTGGGCAACCTCTGCACCCCCTGCGAGGACCGCGCGAAATGTGGAGGCGGGTACTGCGTGGATACCGATGACGGACAGGTCTGCAGCTTCGGCTGCGGCGGGGACGGCGAGTGCCCTGCCGGCTTCTCCTGTGTAGACGTCGAGGCCGTGGATGACGACCAGGTCTGCATGCCCGACAGCGGCTCCTGCACATGCACCCCGGGCAGCGCCGGTCAGGTCAGGCCCTGCCAGGCGTCCAATGATCACGGCACCTGCTACGGCTTCGAGGTCTGCGACGCGGCCGAGGGGTGGAGCGCGTGTGACGCTTCGGAGCCGGCGGTAGAGGACTGTAACGGCCTCGACGACGACTGCGACGGCATCTACGACGAGGATGTTCCAGCGCTCCAGGACTGCGAGGTGAGCAACGAGCACGGCACCTGCCTGGGCCAGGCGACCTGTGCGGGTCCTCTGGGGTGGCTCTGCAACGCGTCGGTGCCCGCCGCGGAGGCCTGCGACTATGCGGACAACAACTGCGACGGGGACATGGACGAGGGGTTCGTGAACAGCGACGGCAAGTACGACAGCTTCGACCACTGCGGCCAGTGCGGGACGTCCTGCGCGGTGGGCTTCCCCAACGCGATCTCGACCTCCTGCGACGCGTCCTTCGATGTGCCGAAGTGCAAAGTCGACCAATGCGCGCCGGGCTTTTACAAGCTCAACGAGTTCCAGTGCATTCCTGTGAACGCCAGCCTCTGCGAGCCTTGCAGCGTGGACGAGAACTGCCTCACCGACGGCGCGAAATGCGTGGAGCTCTCCGACGGCTTCTACTGCGTCAACCCCTGCGACGGCCCTGACGACTGCCCCGGCGGATACGACTGCCAGGCCGAGGGCGGCGGGATGGCATGCGTGCCGGCTACGGGCTCCTGTTCCTGTGACGGCACCAACCTGGATCTGATCCGGAGCTGCTCCACGACCTGGCCCCCGTCCCCACAGCCAGGAGAGCCATTCGTCGCGTGCTATGGCATCCAGTACTGCACCGTGGACGGCTGGGGCGAGTGCGTCCTCCCCGGCGAGGAATGCGACGGCGGGGACAACGACTGCGACGGAGAGATCGACGAGGACTTCCTGGACCTGGAGGGGAAGTACTACACCAACTCCCACTGCGGCGCATGCGGCAACGACTGCGGCACCGTGACCCCCCCCAACGCGACAACCGCGTGCGATCCGGAGCCCCTGGTACCTGAATGCGTGATCCAGTGCAACCCGGGATACTACGACGTCAACATCAACCCCCTGGATGGCTGTGAGTGCGAGTACCAGGCGATCCCCGACACCCCGGACGGCGCGGATACAAACTGCGACGGCGTCGACGGTGACATCACCGATGGCGTGTTCGTAGCGAAGAACGGCGATGACGGGGCGGAGGGCACGCCCTTCGATCCCATGCTCACGATCTCAGCCGCAATATCGAAGGCCTTGCAGGGTGGACTGCGGGACGTCTACGTCGCCACGGGGGTGTACGGGGAGTCGATCACCTTGTCCGCGGGTGTCCACGTATACGGTGGCTACAGCTCGGACTTCAAGCAGCGAGACTCGGTGCTCTACGAGACCGTGATCATGGGCGCTGCGCCGACCCCGGCGCAGCCCGCTGCGGTGACCGCGGCGTACATCACACAGCCGGCCGCCGGGAGCACCGTGGACGGCTTCACCATCTTCGGTCACGACAACAAGGTCTCCGGCGGCACCAGCTACACGATCTACCTCCTTGACTGCACGGACGCGCTGACGATCTCGGGCAACCACGTGATCGCCGGTGACGGCGGCAAGGGCGCCGCCGGTGACGACGGCGTGGACGGCGAGGACGGCGTGGACGGCGCGGGGGGTCACGACAGCTACATGTTCGGCGCCAACGACTGCAACCAGGGCGAGGTCGAGGCCGGCGGCGGTGGTGGCCAGGCGCCTGCGTGCGCGGTCGGCGGTTTCGGCGGCGGCGGCGGTGGGGACTCCTGGTGCCCCGACTACAACGAAGATCCCGAACCCGGTGAGCTCGGCCTCGCAGGTGACGGCCCGGGGGGCGGCGTCGGCGGCAGCGCCGGATCAGACAGCCAGCGGGGCCAGGGCTGGGGCTGCGGCACGTGTAATGTCGACTCCGACGAGACTGGCGAAGGCGGGGACGGGGGGGACGGCGCAGACGGCGCGCTGGGGACGGCCGGCACCGGCTGCGGGGACACCGAGGGCTACGTGGTCAACGGCCTCTGGCAAGGGTACTGGGGGGAATTCGGTGCGGCCGGTATCCCCGGAAACGGTGGCGGCGGCGGTGGCGCCGGGGGTGGCTCCGACACCCAGGGCAACGACTGCGAGCTCATGATCGGCGGCACCGGCGGCGGCGGCGGCAGCGGAGGCTGCGCCGGGACCGCGGGGACCGGCGGGGCCGCGGGCGGAGGGTCCTTCGGACTCTTCGTGGTCTTCTCCGATTCACCGGCCGGGGTGCCGGAGACCACGGATAACGTCATCGAGGGCGGCGTCGGCGGTGACGCCGGCGCCGGCGGCGCCGGCGGGACGGGAGGTCAGCGCGGCAAGGGCGGCGCGGGCGGCATCGGCGGCATCAATGATGCCTGGTGCACCTGGGGCGGCGGCCAGGGAGGCAACGGCGGCCTCGGCGGCCACGGCGGTGGCGGCGGCGGTGGCTGCGGCGGCATCTCTTACGGGATCTACTCCTGGGGCCAGGGTGATGTCGATCTCGCGGGTTGGCTCGTGGACAACGTCTTCATCACCGGAGACGGCGGCGTGGGCGGCGGCGGAGGGCCCTCCATCGGGAGCCCCGGCGATACCGGCACTGACGGCCTCGCCGCCGCCGCAAATTTCTAGAAAATGTTAGTCATCCCGAGCGATGGCCGCAGGCCTGAGCCGAGGGACCTCAGGCGTCTCGTCCTCTACAGTCTTGTAGCTCTCTTTTTCACCGCCTGTGGCGCTACCTGTGAACAACTCAAACGCGAACACCAGCTCATCCTGGCCGGCGCGGGCGAGCCGGCACCGGGGCCGCATCTGGAGATAGTGATCCCCTTCGACGTGGTCAACGCGCAGCTCGATGCAGCGGTGAAGGACCTGAAACCCGGGCGGCTGGTGTTGCCCGAGTTCGCGGCGCTCAACGCGTTCTCCGGTGGCTTCGCGGTTCAAGCCCGTGAGCTGCGGATCGTGCCGGGGCAGGACGGCGCCGTCGGGTTCCGGATCAAGGCCCGGATCCGCTACAAACGCAAGACCTTGACTACCCTCGTCTTGCGGTTCGACGCGCCCGTGACAGCGGACCTCGAGGGGCGGCGTCTGACCATCGGACTCGGAGATCTCCGGGCTCCGCCTCAGGTCTCCGAGGACGCGGCGAAGATGATGGCGAAGACCCTCCATCCGCTCCTGCCCGGCCCCTTGCGGACGGTCATTCCGCTCAAGCGGCTTCGCGAGATCTGCAAGGTCACCCTGATGAAGCTGGAAGAGGACGCGCACAAGCTCCTCAAAAAGCCGCTCATCGAGCCCCTGCTCGAGGCCGCCCGGATTCGGCTTCGGATGCCGGATTGGCCCCTGGATTCTTTGACCCTGCGAACCCGGACGGGTCCCCAGGGCGGACTTGTCTTTGGAGTCACCACCGGGCTTGGCGGCGCAGCGACCCTTGGCCCGACTCTCCAGGATCTCGATGGGCCGCACGGGATCCGGGTCCACCTGCCCGGCGCCACCCTCACGGCCGTGGCAAACCATCTGGCTGCGCGGGGCGATCTGCCCCAGCGGGTGGACACGAAAGGGCGGCCGGATCCCGACGGGGAGTTGGCGGTGACCTACGGATGGCGATCGGGGCGGCGGCCCCTGAAGCTCGACCTCTGGAAGCTGAACGCACCCTGCGCGGCGCTGCGTGTGGGCGGGACACCGGCGGTGGAAGTGGAGGAGGACGGCGTACACCTGGCGATCCTGAATGGTCGCAGTCGCCTCGAGCGGGTCCGGGGAGACCTCCTGGTCAAGATAGGTGCGGCCCTGACCGGGCTCTGGTCCCGGGCCTTTCGGATGGAGGTCGAGGTGCTCCGGAGCATTGTCGTGCGGATCGGTGGGCGGCGCCTCCGCCTCTCATTGAAGGCTGTGCTAGATCACGCAGAGGGTTGGGTCATCGTCCTCTAGCGCTTGACCTATTAGACCTGAACAGTAGAATAACTCATGATCTGCCAGCTACACCCGTGCGTGCCACGCGTGTTGGCGACACACTAGACGAGGGGAATCCTCCCATGCGTAAGATTGGCCAACTCCTTCTCATCGCCATCCTGACCGTGGCGTTAGCCTCCTGCTCCAACGACACCAGCAATGGCGGCGACACCGGCAACCCTGATGGGAGCGAAGGCGTCGACATCGACATCCCGGACGTGGACGGGCCGGATGATATTCCGATCGATACCGAGCAGCCCGACGGCACCGACGCAACAGTAGACCCCGATGTGCACCCGCTGGACACCGTGGACACCACTGGCGACGAGGTGCAGCTGGCGGACACCGTGGAGACCATCGACCCCGATGGGACCGAGACCGTCGACCCCGACGTCGCCGACGTCGAAGAGGACACCGGTCCGCCCCCCGAGGTCTTCTACCCCTCGGCAGAGCTCGGGCTCCGGATCCTCGGCCCCGATGCGCAGGGCTGGGGTCAGGTCCTCGGCGGCGCGATGTCGGTCACCGGAATAGCCATGGGCCAGCCCGACGTGATCTTCTGGGAGACGGACCAGGGCCTCAGCGGCTATGCGGATGGCCTGCCCTTCTGGAAGACCTCCAAGATCGATCTGGTGCCCGGAGACAACACCATCACCGTCACGGCGCAGAAGGGCGGCGAGACCGTAACCGACACGCTGATCCTCTCCTACAACCCGGCGTTCCTCTTCGGCACGAAGCTGCGGATCCGCCCGGGCGGCCTCTTCGTCGGCCAGAGCTCGACCCTGGTCTTCACCCTCGGCATGGGCCTCTATCTGAACTTCGAGCCCTCGACCCTCAAGCTCTGTGAATGCACCGAGGAGGGCGAGTGCGTCAGCGACGTCCACACCTTGATGGACGACGGCCAGATCGGAACCTCTGGCGACGAGGTGGGCGGCGACGCCGTGTTCTCCTGGAAGAAGACCTACAGCCTCGATGCGCCGGGCAAGCTCTGCTTCCGGGCCCACTCCCTCGTGACCGCCGGCTACCAGCAGTACACCGCGTTCTCGCCGGTTCAATGTGTCGAGGTGGTGGATCACTTCACCCCGGCCCAATGCGAAGAGGTCAAGGCCCTTCACCAGGAGGCAAAGTCCCTGTACGACACCACCCTCGCCGAGACCTCCGACCCGGCGGCCTCCCGGCAGGCGGTCGTGGGCCTCCTGGCGGGCACCGAGGGCGTGGACCAGGTCGGGATGGCTTCAGACGGCGGCTACGGCGTGTGGGTCCGGTACGTCAACGGCGTTCTGGGCGTCCTGAACTTCAGCCCGGCGGGCCTGCGCGGTGGAGGGGACCCCGCCGACGCCGAGGACTATGCAACGATCGAGGCCCCGATCATCGGCGACAACGAGATCAAGATCGACTCCAAGCGCAGCACGGTCTTCGCCCCCTACGCAGCGGAGTTCGGCGTCTCGGACGAGGCGGTGTTCATCAACAACGTTCTCGATAAATCCGAATGCCCACCGTACATCATCGACGGGCCCTACAACGACACCCAGGCGCAGCTCAAGTACCTGCAGCGTCAGCGCGACTACGGCATCATCGCCATCACCACCCACGGCGAAGCGTACTTCGATACCCTCACCGACGAGGTCAGGCAGGCCTACGGCTGGCACCACGACGGCAGCCAGGAGGTCATCTGGACCGGCGAGGACCTGAACTGCAACAACCTCTACCAGGGCTCCCAGACGTGCAACAACTCCGGGAGCTGCCCAGCGGGCTCCGAGTGCATCATCACCCAGTCCACGGGGAGCAGCATCTCCGGGATCTGCGTGGACCTGAAGCAGATTGACGTCAT
>CAZNWW010000272.1:0-6048 GCA_964576155.1 uncultured Myxococcales bacterium
ACCAACATTCGGTTGAGCAAGGACAACCCTCCCCCCTTGTTGGGGGAGGTGCCCGCAGGGCGGAGGGGGCGGGACCCCGTGCAGAGACAACATATTACGAGCGCGTTGTCTTCTGGCGTCCAACGCCGCAATCTGCTACCAATTCCCTGAGTTCAGCACCACGCCGGGGTGGCGGAACTGGTAGACGCTGGGGACTTAAAATCCCCTATTCGAAAGAGTGTGCGGGTTCAAGTCCCGCCCCCGGCACTTGCAATGAAAACATAAGGTAGTTGTTGCGTGACATGAAGCTGTGGCCGGTGGAAATATGGAGTGGTCACAGTATGGTCACAGCGAGGCATTGAGTGAACGTTTGTCTTCATGGGATTTCTGTTGAGATTCTATTGGCAGGCGTAATGCTGCATCAGGTTCGGAGGAAATCTGGCTGACAATGCCGAGATTGTGGACTCGCCACTTGATGCTCAGCGGCGAGATGAGCTCTGGAACTTTGTCTTTGACACGTACTACGAGATCTACTTCCAGGAGCTTCTGGCGGACGACATCGTATCGAAATGGCGTATCATTGATGAATTCACCAAGGTTCTCGTTGCCTTGACTGCGGCAGGGTCCGCTATTTCCGCTTTCGCCGTCTGGCAGACTGGTTCCGGACAAGTTATCTGGTCTGTGTTATCAGGCATCGTCAGTCATTTCCATCAGATGGCCGTATAGGCCCGCCCGCCAAGTAAGCTGAAGGACTGGGGCATTGTTAAACACATGTTCACGAGATTGAGGGTGGACGTTGAGACTTTTAGGCAACAGATCGCAATCAATCCAAATTTCCGAATCGATGAATACTGGCGTGTATACGACACCTATCGGGAGCGATACGCTACCGGAATGGAGCAACTCCAAAATGACTTGTTCCGTACCACTCGGAGAATAGCGAAGACGCAGGACAAATTGGATTTGAGACTGTCTCCAATCATCCAGACGGAGGATAGGCCAGATGGGGGATAAAAGTGCTCCGAGACCAAAACCTAAACCTACGCCACGACCGATGACAGGACCGCCAAAAGGGTAGTTTTAGGAGTTTGATCCAGGTTCAGCTCTCTCTGAAGACGGAAGACCACTCGATTTGGGGATATGGGGGCATGCAGAGGTGGTTCCATCCCCCAATGCGAATGAGTGTTGGGGGAGTGATATGCTACTTCTGCGAATCTTCTGCTTCGAATCCGCCGTCTAGTTCACCTGCATCAGCACAGGGTGTCTCCTCGTAGAGATCGGTGCAGCGCGTTGTTCGTTCTCCTCGCTATGGCACGTCGGAGGTGCCCGGAGGCGTGGAGAGATTGAACCCCCAGGGGTGGTTTCTGCTGTGCGTGCTTGTTTTTTATGGCCGGATCCGGAAACTTGCTGCGACATGAAGCGATCGACACCACTCCTCCTCCTCGCCCTCGCCGCCTGCGCAGCGGAGCCGGATGAGTCCGACTTTTTCGCCGGCCGGACCGCGCTGGACGGAGAGACCATCACCGTCGATCTGGTGTTCACCGCGACCTTCGAGGATCTGACACCCCTGGCGGACGGCGGCGTGGACACGACGATCAAGCCGATCCGCGGCGCCCGGTTCGAGGTGCTGGGGGACGGGGACGCGCTGCTGGCGTCAGGACTGACGAACCAGGAGGGCGGCGGCGCTGCGGTGTTCGACGCTATTGCCGGGGAGGCAATACGGATCCGCGTCCTGGCCCTGTCGGGGCACCGGGCCGTGGGCGTGGCCGTGCGAAGCGAGGACTACGCTGTCCACGTGGTGGAGAGCGCTAAGGCCGCTGCGGACGAGGTCATGGAGATCGACGTATATGCCGGTGCAGAGGGTGCGGGCGGCGCGTTCAACCTCTTCGACGGCGTATCCACCACGGTCCAGATCCTCGCAGGCCGCTACGGTCCCGTCGAAGGCCTCGACGTGGTCTGGACCCCCGGGGTCGGACACCCCTGTGGCTCTTGCTACCTGCCGGGGGCCCACGCCATGCTCGTGGGCGGGTCCGACGCGGATCCGGACCAGTGGGACGACTCCGTGGTCCTCCACGAGCTGGGCCATTGGTTCGAGGCCCAGCTCGCAGCCACCACCAACCCGGGAGGCTCCCACGACGGCAGCCCCACGGACCCGGATCAGGCGTGGAGCGAGGGCTTCGCAAGCTTCTTCGGCCAGGCCCTCCTGGCGGACCCGATCTACGTGGACTCCTTCGGAGAGGGCACCTGGTCCATGGATCTCGAGCGCATGGGTGGAGATCACGCGTGGGGCACCGACGACGGGACCCTCGCCGGGCTGGTCTCCGAGAACCTGGTCGCCGCGGTCCTCTGGGATTTTTTTGATAGCGGCAATCCCGAGCCCAACGACACCCTCGCGGCGAACCTCCTCCTTATTCTGGACCCCGCCGTCAATTGGCTCGGTGCAGAGGAACCCATGGACACGGGCTTCGCAGGGGTGGACCTGGCCGATTACCTCACGGGTTGGCTGGCCACCGGCAACGGTCGATGGTGGTCCATCGCAAAGATCGTCCTGGCGCGCGACTATCCCTACCCCTTCCACAAGCCCCCGATCCCGGCGCCATAGCCGTTTACATCCGCGCGCACCGTCCATAGACTACCTGGACTGTCGGAGACCGAAGGAGGATACCTGTGCACCTGCGTCTCGCCGCCGCCCTGTTGCTCGTAATCCTGGCCGCGTTCCCGGCCCGCGCCGGGGACCGGGATCTGCTGGTGACCGCGGGCAGTGAGGTCATGATCCTCCCCGACTTCCTCATGCGTCCGATCTTTGAGCACTCCAAGCCCGGGGCCGTGGTCCTGGCCGGCGCGGACATCCGCTGGCGCCGGGGACGCAGCGAGTGGAGCGCTGGTATCGGCGGCGGCACGATCCTGTCCAAGGACGGGATCTGGACCGTCAAGCAGGGAGACCTGGACGATCTCGGAGGGTGGTACCAGGAGATGGACATGGACGTCATGGTCCTCTGGGCCGGCGGCGAGTGGGGCACGGTCCTGGGGCGCGGCGTCTCCCTCCGCTACGGCGCGCAGGTGGGTATGGCGGTGCTCCTGGGCGATGTCTTCGCTACGGAGCTGGTGCCCGGCTGCGACGGCCCCCCGGGGGAGTGCGGCCACTGGCGCTCTGTGACCCGGAATCCCATCTCCTTCAGTCCCCGGGTGTTGCCCCTCGTTGGCGGGCACCTCGGTCTCCGCTACGAGGCCCCCTTCGGGCTGCTGGTGCAGCTCGATGCAGGCCTGCGCGACCTCCCCTTCGTGGGCCTGCGTCTAGGCTGGAATCTCGGCCCGCGACCGTGATTGGACGGGCCGACGACAGACCTATAACGCTGTGCATCATATAGGGTTTGACATGGTCAGAACCCCTTGCTAACGTCCCGTTGTTGCGGCTTTGGAAAGGTATTGACACGGTACTTCAGAACCCGTGCAAAGAGGAGGGAATGTGAAGATTCTCGTCAGCGCAAAGAGGGTCACGGATCCGGACGCGCGGATCAGGCTCAAGGCCGACATGAGCGGCATCGAGGAGGAAGGCCTCGAGTTCAAGATGAACCCGTTCTGCGAGAACGCCATCGAGGAGGCGCTCCGGCTTCGGGACGCCCACGGCGGCGAGATCATCGCCTACACAATCGGGAACGACAAGGCGACCACCGAGGTGCGTCGTGCCCTTGCCATGGGCGCGGACCGGGGGATCATGGTCGAGGGCCAGGACGACCAGCTGGACTCGGACCTGGTGGCACGCCTCACGGCGAAGATCGCCGCGGACGAGGGCGTGGACATGGTCCTCCTCGGCAAGCAGGCCGTGGACGGCGACTCCAACCAGGTAGCACAGCTTTGCGCTGAGTACCTGGGCTGGGGCCACGCCACCTTCGCGTCCCATCCGGGCGGCGCGGCGGGCATGGCCGGCGACACCGTCGGTGTCGAGGTGAGTGGCGGCGTTGCGAAGGTCACCCGTGAGGTGGACGGCGGCATCGAGACCATCGAGACGGATCTCCCCGCGGTGGTCTCCGCGGACCTCCGCCTCAACGAGCCCCGGCTCCCGACCCTCCCGAACATCATGAAGGCCAAGCGTAAGCCCATGGACGTCAAGACAATGGCGGACCTCGGGGTTGACGCCGCGCTCAAGGTGAAGACCGTGAAGTATGCCAACCCTCCCGAGCGGAAGGCTGGTATCAAGGTGGGCTCCGTCGAGGAGCTCATGGACAAGCTCATCAACGAGGCGAAGGCGCTGTAGGAGGCTATCATGGGCAACATTCTCGTTCTTGCAGAACAGCGGGACGGCGCCTTCAAGGCGGCGACCTTGAGCGCAGTCACCTTCGCCAAGCAGGTCGGGGGCATGCGCGGCTGCGGATATGACATTCTCGTGATCGGCTCCGGCGTCGACGGCGCCGCCGCCGAGGCAGCGAAGTACGGCGCGGGCAAGGTCTATGTGGTGGACAAACCCGAGCTGGCCAACTACCTGGCCCAGAGCTACGCGTTCGTGACCGCGGAGGTGGCCAGGGCCGCCGGCGCGGATCTCGTGTGCACCGTCGCAACCACCACCGGAAAGGACTGCCTCCCCCGGGTGGCCGCGCGGCTCGAGGCCGGCATGGCCTCGGACGTGGTCGCCATCGGCGAGGGCGGTCAGACCTTCGTGCGCCCGAGCTGGGCCGGCAACGTCCTGGAGGAGGTCCGGATCCAGACCCCGATCCAGGTGTGCAGCGTACGGCCGACGGACTTCGACAGGGCCGAGCCTGCCGGTGCATCCACCATCGAGGCCTTCGCATCCGCGTGGGACGGCAGCGCGATGAAGCAGCGCTTCGTGGGATTCAACGCCACCGTGTCCTCCCGCCCCGACATCAGCGAGGCCAACGTGGTCATCGCGGGTGGCCGGGGGCTCAAGTCCAAGGAGAACTTCAAGCTCGTCGAGGATCTTGCGGACCTCCTGGGCGGCGCCGTGGGTGCGACCCGGGCCGCGGTGGACGCGGAGTACATCGAGAACGACTACCAGATAGGCCAGACCGGCAAGGTCTGCGCGCCAGACCTCTACATCGGCGCCGGGATCTCCGGCGCGATCCAGCACCTGGCCGGCATGAAGAACTCCAAGGTCATCGTGGCCGTCAACAAGGACGAGGAGGCCCCGATTTTCTCCGTGGCCGACTACGGACTGGTCGCGGATCTCTTCAAAGTGCTCCCCGAGCTGACCCAAGCCATCAAGAACCACAAGGGTCTTTGATGAACCACGTCCGGGAGGGGCGGGTCCGATCCTTCGACGGAACTGAATTGGCGACGTTCCGTCAGGGCGATCGGGGCCGCTGGCTCCTGCTCGCCAATGGCCTCGGCGGCAACATCAAGGCCTGGACGCACCAGCTGTCTCATTTCCGGGACAAGCTGCGCTTCGTCACCTGGGACTATCGGAGCCTCTACAAATCCAGCAGCGCTGTGAACCGATCCTTCTCCATGGAGGACCACGTCCGCGACGCCCGGGTGGTGATGGAGGAGTACGGCGTCGAAGATGCGGTGGTGGTTGGTTGGTCCATGGGGGTCCAGGTGGCCCTCGAGATGTACCGGCAATTCCCGGACGATGTCTCGGCCATGGTCCTCACAAACGGAACCAACGGGAAGCCCCTGGACCAGATCTTCGATCCGATGGGGGCGAGGTTCCTCCACAAGGGGCTGCGAGCCGCCGGCAGATTCACTTCCAAGTTGCAGCCGGCCATAGCGCCCATCGCCCGGATGCCCCTCGCCATCAAGCTCATGAAGGCCACGCGCCTGGTAGCGGACACCCTGGACGAGGACGTCTTTCGTGAACTCTCCGGTGAATTCGCAAAGCTCGACTTCCGTGACTACATGGAGACCTTCGTGGAGCTCTCCCGCCATGACTCCAGGGAGATCCTCCCGACCATCGACGTGCCCAGCCTGATCTTCGTCGGGGGCAAGGACTTCCTGACTCCATCCTGGATGGGCGTCGAGATGTCCAAGAAGATCCCTGACGCGGAGCTCACTGTGGTCCCCGGCGCCAGCCACTACACCTGCGTGGAGTATCCGGACCTGTTCAACTTCCGTCTG
>CAZNWW010000273.1:0-4080 GCA_964576155.1 uncultured Myxococcales bacterium
GAAGTCGAGCACGGCCGGGACCGAGAAGACCTTGGTCCCGAACTCATCCCCGAAGCGGCCGCCCAGACTGACCTGGAAGAGGACGTGATCCCAGTCCCATCCGAACCATCCAGGCTCCTTTGCCTTCCAGATCAATGAGCCGGCGAACTGGTGGAGATCGTCCCCCCCGATGTTGAGGTCGTCCTGGACCACCATGTCATAAGCCATGCCGATGAAGACCCCGTCGTCCATCGAGCGATCCGGGGTGTACCTGTTCCCCTGCCGCATCATGCGGAAGGCCTCGGAGATCTTCGTGGCGAAGAGAAAGCGATCCGCGGAGGAGGAGTACTTGGACACCCCCCAGCGGTTGTGGCGTCCGCCGTCGTGGAGGTTGATGCCTGCGCCGGTGGTCACCGGCTGCCGGCCCACCCGGAGGATACCGAAGGGGAGCATGACCTCGCCGTAGATCCGGTTGATGACGATCGGCTCCACCTCGGTGAGGACCATTCCGTAGCTGTCCGGGTCGAAGGGATCCGCATTGTCGCCGACCAGCCCGACGCGCCACCCGGCGGTGTTGGGCCAGCGAGAGGTGAGCGCCAGCCCCGAGGTTGGCTGCGGCGAGCCGCCGTAGTCACCGTTGTCGCCGAAGAGGACGCCGCTCAGGAGATCCACCTGGGTCACGATGCGAGCGATGTCGGGGATCTTGAACCCGCCCTCGACCCGCAGCCGCTGGATGGTGTAGTTCACGTCCCGCACGGTGGTGCCGCTCAGCTCCATCGGGTTGGCGTAGAGTGTGCGCACCCGGTACTCCAGGTCCAGCTCCACCCACTTCGGCGTGGAGCTGTCATTGGCGACCGCCGGAGCCGCACCGGGCGCGACGAGCAGGAGCAGCAATGAAATGACGACGATTCCTGCTGATTTCTGCATGAGCTCCTCGAATCGGTCTACGGCTGACATTCGTACGAACTGCGGGGACTCTATCATCGACCCGAGGCACCGCGCAACGGCGTCTAGCGGTGCACGGAGTGGTTACGAATTTAGGAATGGGCTAGAATCTCAGGGCACGAACTGGAGGCGAGATGCGCATATCAGAGTACCTCGACCGCGAATGGAGGCCCGCGCTGGGCTGCACCGAGCCAGCGTCCATCGCGTACGCTGCGGCCCGCGCTGCGTCCCAAGCCAGCGGCCGGATCCGGACGGCCCACCTTGTCTGTGACCCGCGGATCTACAAGAACTGCTACGCGGTGGGGATACCCCACTCCGATGGACGCATTGGCATCCTCCAGGCCCTGGCCATCGGCGCGCAGCTCCCGGATCCCGAGGCGGGCCTCGAATGCTTCAGGGAGATCACTGAGGCGACCCTCGGGGGAGCGGACGCCATGCTCAGGGCTGACGCGGTCACCGTGCAGGTGGATCCATCCCGCCAGGAGCTCTACGTCGACTGCCGCGTCCAGGGAGCCGAGGGCACGGGGCGCGCGGTCATCGAACGTGAGCACACCCTCCTGACCCGCCTCGAGCGTGACGGCGTCCCGGCGCCACTCCCACTCGGAGAGGACGGCGCTACAGTTCCAGGCTCGGGTCAGATTCGGGAGGCGTTGGCTGCGCTGTCCTTCCACGAACTCATCACCCTGGCCGAGACCGTGGGACCGGAGGACGAAGACCGGCTCCGTGAAGGCATCACGATGAACCTCGCTATCGCACAGCACGGCCTCGGCCTCTTCCCCCCCCGGTTCATCCGGCTCATCGGGAACGACCTCGAGTCCCAGCTCAGCCGCTTGGTTTGCTCGGGCGTGTACGCTCGGATGTCTGGAGAAGATTTCGTCGTGATGTCCCTGGCCGGCTCTGGGAACAAGGGGATCACCACGTCGGTGCCCCTCCACCTCTGGGCCGACGAGCAGGGCATCGATGAGACTCGAAAACTGCGGGCCCTGGCCCTGGCGCTGCTGGTCACCTCTACCACGACTCATCACCTGGGCACCCTCTCCGCGGTCTGCGGCTGCTCCAACGCGGCGGGGATCGGCCTGGCCGCCGGACTCGTCTACCTGGAGGAAGGGGACGAAGAGGTCATCTCCCTGGCCTTGAACAACATGGTCGGGAACGTGTCGGGGATGATCTGCGACGGGGCGAAGATCGGCTGTGCGCTCAAGACCATGACCTCCGTGGACGCAGCCTTCCGCGCAATGTCCCTGGCCCTCAGCGGCATCGGAATCCCCGTCTCCGATGGGATCGTGGGCCAGGACGGCGCCGCGAGCCTCCGTAACCTCGGCCGCATTGCAACGAATGGGATGTCGAGCATGGATACAGAGATCCTCCGGATCATGGAGGAGAAGCTCCGGGACACTACAGAATCTTAGACCAATGGATCCATGGCCCCGAACGCGCCGGCCGAGGCCAGCGCGCTCTCCCGACACCCGCCCCGGCAGCGCTGGAGCGCCTCGCAGGTCATACACCCCTCTGGCACCGCGCAGACGTCCCGAAGGTACCCGCCATTGGCTCGTGCCACGACCACGTCCCAGCCCTCCGTCCTTAGATCCCCAAGGACTGCGGGGGAAACGCTGCAGGCCCTGAGGCGACCCCAGGGATCGATGGTGAAGCCCGGACGTCCCGTGGCCAGGGAGCACCCACCGAACGCCAGGTTCGGGGTCAGGTCTGGCTCTGCTGCGCAATGGGGCAGGGAGATCGCTACGTGAACTCGCAGCCCCAGACGAACCACCGCATCCTCCGCAACAGCGAGACAGCGGCGGACCATGTCCGCGTCGGGAGCAAGGTCATCTTGATTGGAGGCCGCCGCCCCGGTGACGCAGAGGCGGCTGAAGGCGACGCTTCGGATGCCCAGGGCGAAGCAGAGCTCGAGGACCTCGCGGAAATGCTCGTGGTTCTGCTTCGTACAGACATAGGAGACCGTGACGGGGACGGCTCGCGCCAGGAGACGCCGGATCCCGGCCACGGTGTCGTCGAAGCACCGGGCCCCCTTCAGCCCGTCATGGACGACGCGGTCCGCGGCCATGAGGGTCGGCTGCACGGGCCCAACGCCCAGGTCCTTCAGCCGATCCGCTATCCCGTCGTCGATGTGGCCGCCGTCGGTGACCAGGGAGATCGGCCGCCCCGGGGACCGGAGACCCTCGATGATGTCGAAGAGGTCAGGCCGCAGGAGGGGCTCCCCGCCGCTGAGCTGGACAGCGCCGCGGCCGCTGGCCTGGAGGGCCTCCTCGACCAACGGGATCAGCTCCGCCGCGGAGAGCGGGGGCTCTGCCGGGACCTCATCAGCGCGCCATGTGTTGTAACAGTACAGGCAGTCCCGGTCGCACCGCGGAGTGACCTCCGCCGCCAGCACCCCGGGGGAGCGGCGGGGCGCCGGGTCAGCAGACATCGAATGAAATGCCGCGGGACTCGAACTTCTTCTGCAGCTGGATGCGAAGCGCCGCCAGGTCCGCGCACGCGTCCCCCACCCCGTCCGCGTCGACGTCGTCCTGTTCGGGGTTGGGCTCGAAGGGGCAGTTGTCCTCCTCCCCGCCGCCGGGACATCCTCCCATCATCCCGTCCGGGAGGAATCCGCCGATCAGCCCGTCGCCGTCCGCGTCGTAGCAACAGTACTCTCCGCAGGGGGAGATGCACTCGGGACCGTCACAGAGATCACACGCGTCCCCGTGGATGTCGCATTCGTCACCGACGTCGCTGTTTTCCTGGTCCGGGTTGGGGACGCGGGGACAGTTATCGACCGCGTCGAGGACGCCGTCCCCGTCGAAGTCGTCCGTGTCATCGCACGCGTCGCCGACCCCGTCACCGTCGGAGTCGACATTGGCCTCGATTCCGCCCTCGGTCGGGGTCCAGGGGCAGAGGTCCAGGAGATCGGGAATCTCGTCTCCGTCGCTGTCGAGGAAGCACTCGGGTCCGCAGCAGGGAGTGATGTAATCAGGGAAGAAGCAAGCGTCGCCGTAGCCGTCGTCGTCCTCGTCCTCCTGCTCGGGGTTGGGCACCAGGGGGCAGTTGTCGTCTGCGTCCAGGATCCCGTCGCCGTCGGTGTCCACGGGCACCGACGGAGTATCCTCGCCCGGGGGGACATCCTCGCCCGGGGGGATATCCTCGCCCGGAACAGCCGCG
>CAZNWW010000273.1:4090-6045 GCA_964576155.1 uncultured Myxococcales bacterium
TCGGAGGCGCCGGGGCCATTGTCCACAGGCTTCGCAGAGTCGGCCCCGCAGCCCGAGAGGATCAACGCCAAGGCTGCCAGGATGGGCAGGATCGATCCGAGGAGCCCGCTCCCCGGCCCAACGAGCGCGCAGCCCACCAACGGCAGACAGACGAGCCCTATCCAGATGATACGCCGGCCCATGGAGCCCTCCCTGCGGTGTCTCGAACGATGACAGCGTAGGGAGATTCCAGAGAGGATTCAACAGGGAGATGCGCAGAATAGTGGATCTTCACGATCGAGGTTGTGTAGCCAGCCACAAATCAACCCACGAGTTCGGCTTTCCGGTCCTGGAGATTTACGTCAGCAGGAATCTGCAGACAGAAATCGGCGTCGGCTGCCTTCGACCTTCACACGATGGAAGTCATTGAAACTGTGGGAGGGGCGTCTCGCCCCGATTGTGGGAGGGCCTTCAGGCCCGAATCTCTGCGGCTACAAAATGGAAACAGGAAGTGCCTAGCCCCGCTTCGATGCAGACGGGGTCAAGGCTCCGTCTTGCACCGAGGTCGGTACTTCACGCACTTGTCTACCCAATCCCGGCAGAAGCGCTCCTTGGTGGTGTAAGGATCAACGACGTTCACCCTGGTGTTGAAGTCACTCGGGCAATCCGGCGTCGTGCGACCATAGTGCCACTCCTGAAAAGTGTTGTTCGTCCCAATGATCTTCTGCGTGCATAGAACGTTGTAGCGCTTCACCTTGCTCGTCCCCCAACGAGCGCACTCGGACGCCTCGCGGGCGCAGACCTTCCTGCTACAATACCTCGAGATCTCAGCGTTGAGCGCTTTGACCTCTCGATTGAATGACCGGATTCGGGAAACCAGGCGCTTGCCGACCGCCTTGATGTCGCGATGGTAGCCAGATCCTGGGTTCCGCCGTCGTGCGGGTTCACAGACCTGCGCGGCGACGTCTACTCGATCATTGACTGTCCCCGCGTAGTTCTCCCTCTGGTAATGGTCGTCGGCGTCTTCTCCGTCTGCCTTCCAACTCCTCCGAGCCTCACGAAGATCCTCCTTCCCGGACTTCAGGTATTTATCCTCTCCTGCTATGAATTCGAAGAACTCCGCATACTGCGACGCGCATCGGGCTTGTGCGAGGACCTCCGTCCGTCCTTTCGACTGAGACGTGGGGCTCCCTGCGTCCTGGGCTGTCTCAAGAAGCTTGAGCCGGGTTCTCATCCAATGGTTATGCTCGGGCTCCTTCGCCTGGTAACGCCGTCGAGCAAGGTCATACTTCACGATCTCGAACACTGCGAGAGGGTCCACCGGAAGCGCGCGCTCGATGAGCACGCGCAATGTCTCGGGCCTGTGCTTCCCCTTGGAGCAGACCACGATGGAGTCCCTGTATTTCGCTAGGAGGAGTCCAGATTCCTCTCGCTGGTGTGTCGTCGGATCGAGGAACTCCGGTTGACCACCCCGCCTCAGCTTGATCCGTAGCATCTCGTCGAATGCATCAAATCGGCAGGGGGCATTCCCCAACTCCTTGGATGCGGCCTCCTCTCTCAATTTCCTCAACCACTTCTGGATGTTCCTGGCTACCTGCGCCGTAGCGCCGCAACGGCTCTCCGTGGTCGCCCAGGCGAAGTAGAGGTCCTGGTACGCCACTAAAGCCTCGATCGGGGCTGCTTTCTGCGCTGCCCGATGGAGGAGGAGGTCATGCACAAGGTAGGCCCGGAGGGAATGGCGCTCCGATGGGACGATCTCTTCGATCTGCTTGAACCCGCCGGCGAGGTGGTCGGAGAGCTCCCCCAATGGCAGGGAGTCGTCCAGATCCCGGCACGCATCCATCTCTGACAGTTCGGCCCGGATCGCATCCAATACGGACCGGGCATCCACGCTGGACACTATCTCGTGGAAATCCGGATGTGGCAAAGGGTCGTAGGCCCCCTCCATGGGAAGGTCGGCGACCCGATAACGCCAC
>CAZNWW010000274.1:0-6036 GCA_964576155.1 uncultured Myxococcales bacterium
AGAGCATCTTCACCGCACGGGAGATGTCCTCGGGGCCGATGGGGAGGCCGCTCACCACCAACTCGTATATACCCTCGAGGGTTCGGAGACCCAGGGCCACTGCGTGCTCGTCTCCCCGCGCGGTGATCTCGTTCCCCCGCGCGGTGAGTTGGACGCCGGTGTGCCTCTCCAGGCGCCGGAGGTACTCTTCGTGTGGTCCTGCGACCTGGGAGAGGAGGAATGGATCATCGAAGGTGGCGGTCCGTTCAGTCTGCTCCGGTTGGGTCGGCATCCTCACTCCTGACGGCTTCGGTGTCGTCTTCCGGGGTAGGGTCGGGGACTGGGGGCGCATCGCCGCGCCCGAGGAGGTATCGTCCACCCGGGAGGGGGACATAGTAGAGCCCGGCGGTCTCCAGGTCACTCCCGGTGATACCAGGGAGCGCTTCGAGCTCTTTGGGGAGTTGCCTGGACATGAGCCAGACATCCTCGAGGGTGTCTCGAATCCGGTACTCGAGCCGCATCGGCTGTACAGCCTCGACCCGAGAGAGATTCAGGGAGCCTCCACCTGCCAGGAACTGGAGGGGACCTGGGAGGTAGAACCCCAGGGCAGCGATGGTCGCTGCCAGGCCTAGGAAGGTCACCAGGCGGATCAGGAGGGGGAAGATCGTGCCCACCGCTGCGGTGCCTGATGAGCGCTCACCGGTTGCCTTGACCATGAACCGGGACTCGAGGTTGTACAGGGACCTGCAGGTGCTGTAGAGGTCGAGCCCTGCCACCCGCGTGAGTTGTCGTATATTCCTTTTACCGTCTACGAAGAAGTAGACGATCCGCTCGTTGGCGCCCATGGCCCGGTCGCCGTCTGCGACCTTGAAGGGGTCCATTGCGTCCCCGTCGGCCCGCCGAAGGGTGGTCAGGAACGACGGGTCCTTGTCGTAGATCATGTCGAATGTGGGGATCCGCTTGATCAGGGCGGGCCACTCTGCAGCCCGCTTCGAGCCTTCCTTGATCAGGAACGGCACCGAGATCGCCGGCAGGAGAGGGTTCGCCGTCGGCGCCTCGTTCTGGAAGCGGACCATGATCCCGACCTTGGTGAACAAGGGAAGGATCGTCTCCTTCGCGTGGAGCTCGACGAAGCGGAACGCGACGTCCTGGGTGATGTAACCACGCTCCACAGCGATCTTCTCAGGGGTCGACTCGGACCCTTCGGCGATTCGGAGACACTTGAGCATCTTGCGTTCTGAAATGGAGCTGGTTCCCACGAGGTACTCGCCGATGGCCCAGGCCTCCCCCGCAGGGGAGTCCACGTTGACGATCTTTCCGTCCCTGAGGTGGAGCACCACGCGCCCATCCGGACTCTCGATATTCAGCTGTCCCATGCGGGACTCCATGTGCATCTTCTTGAGGATAGCGCCGAAGCTGATGCTGCCTTCCGCCATGGCTCAGTCCCTTGAGTAGATGTCCAGGAGCGCCAGCAGGTAGACCACCAGCGACACGAGGCTGAAGGCGACGACCTGCACCGTGGGCATGCCCACGTCGCGTTCGATCCCTGGAAGGTCCCCCATGAGAGGGTCCGAGAAGAAGATAGCGAACACCGGCAGGAAGAAGAAGCCGAAGAAGACCACGCCGCGCATGGGCTTGCCCCCCAGCATCTGTCCCATCCCCGGGAGAATGAACGAGATGCCGCGACGGATACCCTTCTTCAAGCGGAGACGGAGCTCGATGCCCTTCTCCCTGCGCCAGATCTCCTTGGGATCCACGAAACTTCCACGGATGCGATAGAAGAGACAGGTCTCACAGATCCCGCTTTGGGCCAGCTCCGGACGGTTCTTGGCGTCACTCACCGCGCCGCATTTGACGCAATGGCTGCAGAACCGGACACGTTTGAGCCCGAGGCCGAGGAGGATCAGGAACACCACCAACGAACCGGTGATGAGCGGGAACTGGTTCAAGGGCAGGGGGCCCAGGAGCTGGTGGTGGAAGCCCAGGAGCTCTTGCGTGGGTTGTTTGCGCACCGTCTCGCTGAACAAGTCCTTCACCTTCAGCAGAGGGGCCAACAGCTCGCGGTTGTGGTTGAAGTTCTCCCCGCAGAGGAACTCCTGCTGGCCTGCGAACTGGCTCACTTCTTCGGCCTCGAGGATGCGGCGGGTGTCCAGGTCCCGGGCCTTGCTGATGAGCAGCTCTCCGTCGCCGCCCAGGTCCCGATAGAAGAGGACGCGGCCGCGGTTGTACAATGCCTCGATCGACTCCCCGATTTCGAGGGATTGCCGATAGTTGTTTTCTGCCTCCTGAAACTCCTGCCCGCCTGCAGCCAGATTCCCCTGCTCTGCGGCGCAGCGCGCCACGCCCTTGGAGAAGTAGATGTTCCCCTGGAGTATGAGGGCCCGCGAGCGACGGACGGGATCCTTGGACTGCAGGGGCGCAGACAAGTAGACCAGGGCGTCGTCCAGCCGCATTTTGTCAAAGGCGCCCGCACGGTACGCATCGAGGGCGAGGGTGTAGCTGACGTCGAAGGAGCGCTTTTTGGACGCGTGGATCGTCTCGAGGCGCTCCAGGTCGTCCAACGAGCAGACCTCGTGGTTACAGCGGGCGAGGGTGACCTCCACGGTGTTCGGAGGGGTGACCCCCGCTGCGAACATCTTCCCTGTGAAGGACCAGCTCGCCATGAGGAGCAAGAGCAGGATCGCTGCGGCGCGCTCATTTCGGTTCATATAGAGCCAGAGGAAGACCCACCAGACCATGAAAAGAACCACGACCCCCAGGTCCAGGAGGAAGGGGATGAAGAGGAGGATCAGGATCAGGATGAGCTTCTGGCCGGCGGTCGCCCCGGGGGGGAACAGGTGTCCGACGTCGTGGGCGAGGAGTTTGGAGTAGCGAAACAGCACAGCGAGGGAGAACAGCGCGGATGCCAGCAGGATCAGCAGGAACCAGATGAACGCTATCTTGCTCACGCTGGAGAGGAGAGAGGGCAGATGTCGCGACGACGCGGCCACGGATCCCGAGAAGGCCTTGAGGGTGTCCCCAAGGGAGAACTCGCCCCCGACCCCTGATGAGAGCTGGGCCGTGACGAGATAGGTAAAGGGGAGATCCGGTCCCAGGCTACGGGCGTGCGCTGCGAGCTTGGGTGCCATGTCCGCGTTCTCAGGATCCTGAGCCATCTCCAGGGCCATCCGCAGGAGGGCCCGCGCCACGGGGGTGAGGTTCTTGATGCCCGTGTTGGCCTGGAGCCCCTTGAGGTTACCCAGATCGACGAGCAGGTCTGCGTACTTCCGCGATTGGTAATCGTGGAGGCAGCGCTTCCACTGGGTGAGCAGTTCTGTGAAGACTGGCTGATCCAGGGAGCGTCGGTGAACGCCTTCAGCGATCGGCGTCGGGGCATCGCCGACGGCCTCATCAGCCCATAACGCTGCCGGTGCCATGACCAATATGACCAGCATGACCGGGAGAAGACGTCGTACCACTGGGACCCCACAGACAATCCAGTGACAGAATACCACGCGTGGATTGTGGACTCAATCGCAGCCCCCCGATTTTTGACGGACGGTCCAGGTCGTCGATACTCGATCTTGCCAATGTGCAGGAGGGCGTGTGATGGTGGGTCGCGGTCGGGCCTGCGGAAAGGTCATTCTCTATGGGGAGCACTTCGTCCTCCATGGCGGGACCGCCATCGCCGTGCCGCTGCGCGCCGCGGAGCTCCGTGTCATGGTGGGGCCGGCCCCCTCGGGTGTGCGCGCGGTGGAGTCACCGTTCCTGGACACAGGTCGCGGCGGGAGCCTCATGGATATCGCCGTGCGGGAGCTGGGTGTCAAAGCGGCAACCGGGCTCAGAGCCGAGGTCGAAGGGGACCTGCCTGCGGGCATGGGTCTGGGGAGCAGCGCCGCCCTCTGTGTCGCCCTGGCGCGCTCCCTCGTTGATTTCCATGGAGGGGCCCCTGACGATGACTTGATAAGCATCGCTGCATTCGAGATGGAGCACATCTTCCACGGGAACCCCTCTGGGATCGACACCACCACCGTCACCTTCGAGAGCCCGTGCTACTTCAAGAGCGGGGGATCCTGGGCCGGGGTCGAGGCCCCACCCCTGGAAGGACCAGTCGCAGGCTTCGTGGACATCCCTGATGGAATGCCCCTCATCGTCGCATGCTCCGGGGAGCCGGGGGATACCAGAGCAGCCGTTGAGAAGGTGGCCGGGCTCCGCGACAGTCCCCGGGGCTCCGATATCCTCGAGCGGCTCACTTCGGTCGCTGACAACCTCGCCTTGCGCGGCGCGTCCGCCCTCCGGGATGGAGCCTGGGATGCAGCCGGTGACCTGATGAACGAGAACCACTACCTCCTCGCCGCATTGGATCTCAGCACCCGGCATATCGAGGAGCTGCGCCGCGCCGCGGTCCAGGCGGGTGCCTGGGGCGCCAAGCTCACGGGCGCCGGCCTCGGCGGAAGCCTGGCCGTGTTGGCGCCTCGAGATCTGCACGAGGTCGTCGAGCGGGAGCTTCGGATCGCCGGTGCAACCGCTGTATTCGTCTAGGCTCTCGGCTCCTTTCGGAACATGAGCCAGGCGAGCCAACCCAGGAACATCAACACCGCCGCGTTGAGAAGGCTGTCCACGATCTTGGGGGTTGTGTCTGCCTGGACCCGAACTGAGCGTCCGAGGGACCAATAGGAGGGGAGCACCGGATCCGGTGACTCTGCCACGCCGAGGGCCCGGCTGATGCGACGTACCCGCTCCATGGGGACCGGGCGGCCGATGGTGGGGAGCGCGAGGGCGGGGCCGGCGCCGCGGGGTACGCTCAGGCTCCGAGAGGGGCCGCAGAGCAGGACCTGCGCCGACAGGGTCTCCAGGGCCTCAACCTGTCCCGGGTAGGTGTTGGCAGCGACGCGTGCTGCCCGCAAATAGGGCGCGCGCAACGCGACGCGATCCGCGATGTCCGCGGGCAGGGAGGCGAGCCGGACGCCGCCGACATCGAGGGCCTCCATGAGGACAGCGGAGCCGACCTCGGAGAAGAGTACAGCTGCGTCCACGGTGCCTGCGCTCAGGGCCCGGAGCATCGCGTCGGCCTCGCCGGAGAGCTCGACGGGGATCCCCATGAGCTTCGAGACCAAGCGTCCGACATGTCCGGCGCCGCTCTCAGGAGGTGAAAGGGCCAGGCTCTGGACCGGCCCGTCGAGGTCCTCCCGGACGAGGTAGTGAAGGGTCCGCGTTCCGAGGACTACGAGGGCTTCCATACGCTCCTCGCGGTGGGTCCCACCCGGACCGTGCAGGAAGAACCGTTCGGCCCCCGCTACGAGGAATCGAATCCGACCCTCCGCCAGGCGCTCCACCGGATCATCCGAGGCCTGAAGGTGGATCGATCGCTTCGGGTAGACCTTGCCCAACGCGGAGATTGCCTGCGCGGTGAAGGCCGTGAGACGGTCCGGTCGGTGTACTCCGATCAGGAGCCCCGGCGCCCGCACCGGGCGCATGGCGTCAGCGGCGAGGAGGCCCTCGGTCTGGAGGAACTCCGTTGCGACGATGCGGGGCTCGCGGCCCTCCATCGACACGGCGTAGTTCAGCCGATGCATGGTCTCCTCGTCCACACGGTGGGCGAGCCGGGACAACGCCTCCTCGAACCGGCGGTGCTTGTTGAGGGCCCCCTGCCGCACGAGGAAAGCTGCCTCATATGGTGGGAAGAAGTCCGACGCGTCCTCGAGGACCCGGATTCGGGAGTCCAGGAACGCGCCGTCGGTCCCGTACAGGATCGCAACGTCCACCTGTCCCCCGAGGAGGGCCTGGATGCGGTTGGCGGGATCCGGGAGTATGCGCGGCTCTGCGACGAGTCGGAGGCCGAAGCGTCGCAGGAGGGCCGGGAGGCCGTCCAATGGTCGGCGAAGGTACTCCTCTGGACAGGCGACGCGGAGACCGCTCGGAACGCGCGCCAGGTCTTCGATTCGCTCGAGGTGATCGACAGCAGCCCGGTCAGTGCGCACAGCGAGCGCATAGCTGTTGTCGAACCCGAGGGGATGCATCCAGCGGAGCCCGAGAGGGCGGTAGAGCTCGTCCAATGCCTCGACGTTGACGCGGTCG
>CAZNWW010000275.1:0-836 GCA_964576155.1 uncultured Myxococcales bacterium
CTGCCTCGGGCTGGGATCTCTCGTCGCCATCACCGCGCCTCCGCCCAGGAGCGCACCGCGTCCAGGAAGGCCTCGATGCCCTCCAGGGGGATGTCCGGGGAGAGGCCGTGGCCGAGGTTCACGATGTGGCCGCGTCCACCGGTCATGTCCAGCATCTGCCAGACGCGCCTACGGATCGTCTCGGGGGCCGCGTGGAGCGTATGGGGATCCAGGTTGCCCTGCACCAGGGCATCGTCGCCCAGGTGTGAGCGCACCCTCTCCAGGCTGAGCCGCCAGTCGACGCTCATGATATCCGCGCCGGCCTCGCATGAGGCTTCGAGGAGGTGGGCGGCGCCTTTCAGGTAATAGATCGAAGGGACGGCGGTGCTGCGAAGGGCCCGGAAGACGCGCTGGACCTGTGGCAGCGCAAAGCGCCGATAGGTCTCGGGGGAGAGGACCTCGGCCCAGGTGTCGAAGACCTGGAACGCGGTGATCCCCTGGGCGCATTGCATCCGGAGATACGCGATGGTCGCCTCGGTGATCCGGGTGAGGAGGTCATCGAAGAGCGCCGGGTCTCGATACATCATCGCGTGGGTTTTTGGGAAGCCCTTGGAGCCGATCCCGTCAATCATGTAGCACGCGAGGGTGAAGGGCGCGCCGGAGAAGCCCAGGATAGCGTGGGTGTCGCCGATCTCCTCATGAAGGCGGGAGAGGGTCTCAGCGATGAAGCCCAGGGAGGTCTCGGGCTCTGCGGGCCGGAGGGCCTCCACGTCTGCGCGGGTTGCGATGGTCGGCGATAGGACCGGCGCGGGGTTGAAGGTGACGTCGATACCCATGGCTTCGGGGATCACCAGGAT
>CAZNWW010000275.1:846-6023 GCA_964576155.1 uncultured Myxococcales bacterium
CCACGGGGAGCCGGCGCACGGGCTGGAGGGTCACCTCCACCGCGTGCTTTGGGGTACGGTACAGCTCGGAGAAGCTGAACTTCTCCTTGAGGGCACGGTACTCGGGCAGGGTTCGTCCTGCCTGACGCATCATCCACACCGGGGGCCGATCGGCCATGCCGCCGGCGAGGGCGGCTTGGAAGCGCTCGAGTGAGGTCATGGCTCTCTCCTTTGGATGCCGGACGTCGGGCTGGGAATTCCTACCAAATCCATGATCGATTCGCAACCCCGAGGGGATCCTGTTCCGGGCCATGGTAACTATTTGAGTTCTGTTCCGGCGGTCGGCCCATTGATCCTGAAAGAGCACGGCGCCTGGGCGCACAATACCGACTATATGGCTCAGCTCCTGATCGACTCGATCGAGGCACTCGGAACCGACGTGTCCGGGTACAACCGCCCGTAACGACCCCCCAGAAAGCGCGCCGCGTGGGAGCACCTCCCGCGCGCCGCGCTTCACCCAACCTCATCAATATTTAACGACTTGCCCACCCCCGTTGACGTGGTACGCTCCCAGCACAGATTCCAGGCTAGAACATCAGGCAGGAGAGAGCCGTGATGAATCTACTACACCGAACCCTGCTGGCGGCCCTGGCCGTTCTTCTCGCTGTCCCCAGCGGGGGACGCGCCGATGAAGGCGCCCCCGCGAAGGCGCGGAGCTACTGGTTCAACTTCCAGGAGGAGTACCGGCTTCGTACGGCCGGTGAAGGCAGCACCGCGGGGCTGCACGGCGACTCGGAGACGGACCACGAGATCCGCCTGTACGGGGCCGGCGGATGGCGGGACGCCAAGGATCGCTTCTACGCCACCGCCGCCATGGGCATGTGGTTCCACCTGGACGAAGACCACGAGGGCGTGCCCTCGAACCTGACCGGTATCGAAGACGAGCTGACCCGGTTCGACCTCTACTCGGCATACCTGGAGTACCATTCGAAGAAGTGGCTTCGGGAGATCCGCCTGGGCCGCCAGCACACCGCGTACGGCATCCCCGCTACCTTCGACGGCCTCCATACCCGATTCCGTCCCGCGCCTGTGTTGGATCTCTTCCTCTTCGGGGGGCACACCGCACATTTCTTCGAGCACGGGGCCGAGGAGTTCGATGACTGGATGGCCTCGGCAGGGACCAGCATTCGTCCGGTGGAGGGCCTCCGCATCGATCTTGACTATCGCTTCACCCTTGAGGACATCGGCGACCAGGAGGGATGGATTGATCATTCCTACGGCGGCGTGGTCTGGTACAACCCCCTCCCGTGGCTCTACATGAAGGCCAACGGGCGAGGCATCGGCGACGAGTTCTCCCACCTGGGGTTCCACGCCAGGTTCGAGTTCGATCGGATCCACATGGGGGGTCGCCTGGGCGCGGACAGCCAGCTCGTGACCCTCAGGGAGCTCA
This sequence comes from uncultured Myxococcales bacterium, assembly GCA_964576155.1. Lineage (GTDB taxonomy): Bacteria > Myxococcota_A > UBA9042 > CAIXZC01 > CAIXZC01 > CAZNWW01. The sequence goes on from CAZNWW010000275.1 coordinate 2,276, forward strand.
ACGAGCGGGACAACCCGTTCTTCGCAATCCTCGGGGAGTCCCTGCCGCATACCCGGTGGGAGGCGGCTGTCTGGAAGGCTTTCCCTGCGGGGAAGGCGGGCACCTACACCATCGAGGCCGGGTGGAACCATCGCGCGGTCCACGTCTCCGAGACGGAGTTCAACAGGGACCACGGCAAGGCCTATTTCATGTTCACGGCCGAAGACTTCGGCGTGGTCGGTCCCTTCGTTCAGGCCGCAGTGGAGGCCCACTTTGCGAAGATCACCGGCGACGTCGGCGACGAGGGCCTGATCACTGCGGGAGGCGCGGTGGGGTACAAGAACCGGTTCATTCGGGCTGAGGCCGGCACCTGGTACCAGCGCTTCAAGTACAACTACTACCGGGACGTGCAGGAGATCGACGACGTTCGTACCGTGTTCACGTCGGTGACCTGGAAGGCCCTCGATTGGCTGTCGGTGAGGGCCCGTTACCAGTACGAGAATCTCGAGGACCGGGACATGCACACGGTTTTCCTGACGCTCACCCAGAGCTTGTAGGAGGGGTGATCATGAAGACGATGACTCGAATCTCGCTCCTGCTCCTGACCGTGGTCGCCCTCCTCACCGTGCGCGCAACCACTGCCGGACCCACGAACCCCTTCCCCCACGACATCCACATCGAGGAGGTGGGCGAGTGTGGGATGTGTCACGAGGCCGATAAGACCGGCGCCATGATCGTCAAGCGGGAGGTCTGCTCCGGATGCCACGACGAGGACGTCCCGGCGTTCAGAGAGTCAACCGGCGGCGGCGCCGACATCCTCGAGTTCCCCCACGCGCTCCATACCGATGTAGCGGAGTGCTCGGACTGCCACAAGGTGCCGGTGATGTGGCCTCCCCGAGGGAGAAAGTTCTGCGATGCCTGCCACAATGAGAACGACGTTGAAGTAGTCGAGTCCGGATGCGCCAGGTGCCACGGCAAGCCCGCGCACGAGGTGAAGCCTCCGGACCACAAGGGCACCTGGAGGGTCTCCCACGGCAAGGCGGCCCGATGGCGGGTCTTCAACCGCCACGGAAAGAACTGCTACGCCTGCCACAAGAGTGGCGCTTGTCAGGTCTGCCACATGAAGGAGCGTCCCCGCTCCCACACCGGGCTCTGGCGGATTCGCACCCACGGCCGCGCGGCGTCCTGGGATCGGGACTCCTGCCGTACCTGTCACGAGACCGGCTCCTGCGATTCCTGCCACAGGACCAGCGCGCCCCTCAATCACACCGGCGCCTGGGATAAGCTCCACGGCCTCACGGCGCGCTCCAAGGCCGACGGCTCCTGCCGGGCATGCCACGAGCCGGGGTACTGCGCCGCCTGCCATTCCAGCGGCAATTAGCTCTATTCCCCTGTGGGAGGCCCCTCTGGGGCCGATTCGGGGCCTGAGACCCCTCCCACATGCTGATGGATGTCAGCCGCGACGCCGTTCGACGATCTCCACCGCAGTCTCACGCACCAGCGTATGCAGCACTCCGGTGAGCGCGACCTTCTCCAAGAGCGGCGTGTTCAGCAGATGGAGCAGCCCCGCAGCGACGTTGGACCGTGTGTACGGGTTCTGTGCGAGGGCCTCCTGGAGGAGACTCCTCGAGGCCCAGCGCTTGCTCTTGAGGATCTCGTCGAGGCAGGCCACGGCTGCCGGGCGTCGCGCGGCCACCCTCAGGACCTCGGGTTCGGTGGTACGAGGGTTGGCCAGCCAGATCGAAACCACGTCGGGGTGCGGCACCAGGGCGAGACGTGAGAGGAGGTCCGGGTCACGGCCGCGTGCTCTCCATTTCTGCATCCCGAGGGGCATCTCCTGCACACCGGGGTCGATCTTCAGTTCGTCACTGTGGGCAGCGCGCTCCGGCGGAACCGGCAGGAGGATGCGCACTGCGTCCCTGCGTCCCTCGGCCGCTGCCCGGTTGTAGATCTCCTGCTTCACGGAATCAGGGATGGGATCCCATCTCACCTGCACCCGGACCAGGGTGATGTAGACAGAGCGGTGGCTCACCTGGTGGATTGCGCCGGTGAGCTCCAGAAACAGGGCAGCGAGATCCGTGGCCTCCCAGGTATCGAGGGCCTCTCGTAGGATCCCCTCCCGCGGGTCCGGATCCTCGACCTTGGAGAACAAGACGACCTTCTTCGTGATGTCCGAGGGGTCGTGGGGCACCTCTCTCCCTCCTGCTCCAGGGCCCCATCATACAATTTTCCTTGTGCAGACTCGACCAGGGGACGATATTGGGAAGGCAACTATGGCTTCGGAGGAACATATGGCGTCGGAATTCGGAGATCGTGACGACCGGGGTGGGCGGCTCGACGGGCTGCAGGACTTCATCCGCAGGACCGTCTCCACCGGGGTGCGCGGCGTGCTCACCACGGAGGAGGGGATCCGCAACATGGTCGGAGAGATCCTGCCCAAAGAGATCGGCGGCTACGTCAAGGCCCAGGTCGAGACCCTGCGGAAGGACCTCTCGGCATCGGTCCTTCGGGAGTTCACGTCGTTCCTCAAGAACCTCGACATGCCGACGGATGTTCGAAAGATCCTCGATGGAATGAAGATCACCGTCACCGCGGAGATCAAGCTCGAGGAGACGAAGCCGGAGAAGAAGGCGGCTCCGAAGAAGAAGGCGCCTCCGAAGAAGAAGGCGGCCTCGAAGAAGAAGGCGGCCTCGAAGAAGAAGGCGGCCCCGAAGAAGAAGAAGGCGACGCCGAAGTAACCTGCGGCGGACCGGCCCCGAAACCGAGGCAGGCCGGCAGACAGACCCCCTCACATTCCCGACACGCGATGCACTCCGCCGCGGAGATCCGCGGCAGGCTCGGCGCTCCCTCCATCCGAATTGCGTCCACGGGGCACGCCGGGGCGCACGCGCCGCAAGATACGCAGGCGGAGTCAGCAAGCCTGAGCCGGGCCGGCGCGATTCGGGAGATCAGCGCCAGCAGCCCCCCGACGGGGCTCAGGTATCTGCAGAAGGGCCGATCAACGAAGACCGAAGCGATCAGGACGATGAGGACGAACCCGAGGAGGATAGGAGGGTAGCCGGGATCGGCGTCCGCAAACATCCCACGCTGGAGGTTGAACACCGGCGTGAAGGGATCCGCCTCGCCGATCGGACGGGCCTGAAAGATCAGGGGGACCAGGATCAGCATGGCCGCTGTGAAGTATTTCCCATATTTTAGGATGCGGTCGACCCGCGGCGGCACTCGGATCCGGAGCCTTGGCCGGTGGAGGACCTCCTGGAGCGCCCCCATAGGGCAGACCCAGCCGCAGAAGTAGCGCCCGAAGACAGCAGCAAGAGCCAGAACAGCCACGGGACGCACCAGATGCCCGGCCCAGCCACGCACCGGCCGATCCGCACCAAGGAACATGGACACACCCTCGATGGCCTCGATGGAGCGCGGCGATGCCCACTGGAGGAAGCCGAAGAAGATGAGCACCAGGACGATCACCAGGCCCCGGACTTTTCGGCCGCGGGGGTGGAGCATGAGCGCGGGAGCAGCGAGGAGCGCGCCGATGTAGATGAAGAACTTGAGGCTGCCGCGACCGTCCGCGGCCCAGAAGCCGAAGGAGGGGCCGGGGAGGAAGGGGATGGCCAACACGGAGAGGGCGAGTAACAGCGCGATGGCCTGGAGCTTCTTCATAGGGGGATCATCGCGGAAGATCAGGGGATCAGCAACCTCAACCGCAACATCCATCTCAACCGCAACATCCATCTCAACCGCAACATCCATCTCAACCGCAACATCCATC
>CAZNWW010000276.1:0-4291 GCA_964576155.1 uncultured Myxococcales bacterium
CATCCTCCACCTCTACGGTCTGGAGGACCAGCACACCCCGCCGACCACGATCAAGAGCCTGAGCGCGGTCATGCGGGCGGACCTCGCGTTCGCGCCGAGCCTCGCGGCCGCGGACATGGACATCTACAGCGGCGTCAACGTGGTGGAGCTGCCCAAGCAGGTCTCCCGTGGGATCACCGTGGAGTACAAGCCCATAGGTTCATGCGAAGGTCACTGCGGTGACGTCGAAGTCCCGGACACGATCTGCAGTTGCGCATCCAACTGCGTCGAGAACAAAAACTGCTGTCCCGATCTCTGTTTTCATTGCGCAGGGACGTCAGCAATCGCCAACACCTGCAAGATACCGCTGACTTGTGGAGACGGTTTATGTCAGAGCGACGAGAGCTGTCACAACTGCTCCGGGGATTGCGGGGACTGCCAGCCGGCCTACGAGGGGCACTTCGTCCTGTTCTACCACCCCGATGCGATCCGGCACTTCGTGAACTTCCTCGGCACCGCTGTGTACGATCCGAAGCCCACGGTGACAGAATAGTTCCTGGTCACCATGGACATTGCCTGAACTCAGTGTGGATCTCGCACTCGATCGCGAAAAACGAAGTGAACAGCTGGCATCCACAATCAACGTCCCAGTATGCCTCACTGTAGTGGCTGGCAATCTCATCATCGATATCGTTGTAGTAGAATTGGCACTCGCTTTCGGTCGCAAAACCCTGCCAGTATGGATAGGATCCGTACTCCTTAGCGATAACGAAGTAGATACTTGCGAATGAACAGCTCCGGTAGTAGTCAATATACTCGGGAATGACCGTAAGTTCATAGGACTGACTGATCTCCGCGTCGAGAGCCCACATCTTGGCCGTCGCCTCTTGCAGATATTCCGTCCCACAGCAATCGGCCTGGGCCGCAAGAGGAAGAACCAGACAGACGAATATAACGACCAATGCAATAGTGATTCTCATACCACCCTCCTTCGTTAGATTAGGTCATCTTTTAGCTCCAGACCTTTTTTTTACAAGCCCTACCTTTCAACCCTTCTATTTTCCGCCAAATCACTCGAGTTCTCCAAAGTCCACGGAAGAGTCTCTGTTTCATCCTATTACCTCTCCCGGGAGGTGGTGATGCTCCTGGAGGAGTTGTTGAACGACCGCGCGGGACCGACGCCGCTCGCAGAGATCGATCGCATGCGGGTCCAAGGCACTACGCCCCTCACCGACAACCTCCTGGACCGCGCCCGCCGGGAGGGCCGGCCGTGATCGTAGCCGACACCAATCTGATCGCGTACTTCCTCATCGAGGGTACCGGAACCGAGGCTGTACACGCGGTCTACAATCGGGATCCCGCCTGGGCTCTCGCGCCGCTCTGTCGCAGCGAATACCTCAACGTCCTGGCGACCACGTTGCGTGCCGGAGTCCTGACCGAAGACGAGGCGCACCGAGGCTGGCGAAACGACGTTGAACTCTTCGGACACCGCGAGGCAGAGCCCGGCGGCAAGGCGGTACAGAATGGTGCGATCGGAGCCAGACTCTCCGCATTTGACGCCCAGTTCGTTGTGCTGGCTAGGAACCTGGGGGTGCCCCTCGTGACAGCGGACAAGTCCCTGGTCCGGGCGCGCCCGGATGTTGCAGTGGCGGCGAAGGAGTTCGGGGCTGAGGTTGCTCTCACAGGTGAGGAGAATCGGGGCGTGTACCAAAAGGCATCAGTTTCGTACGGGCAGAGCTGCGTCAGCCCAACTTAGCGGGTGCCCGTCCCACAGGGAGCTGCATTCGGGGCTATAGATACTCCAGTAGTTGCTTCTCAGTGAAGTCACAAGAGTCTCCTCAATATCGTCGACTTCGTTTGCTTCCAGAAGGGCCTCATCATCGAGGTCGATGGAGAACAACCCTGCGAAGGGAAACGCTACGACGAAGGGCGGACTCAGTGACTCCAGCTGCGAGGGTTTCGAACCCTCCGATTCCGAAACTACAAGGTGATTGAGAGAATGGACACGGTTGTGGAGAGGATCAGAGTAGGGTTGAGGAGGTGAGGTTTGAGAGGTCGGGGTTTTGAACGCAATGTAGTGCTTCTATTGGTTGCCGGTGCGGACTCCCCCATCCCCCTTCGGGGTACTTCCCCCAGTGGGGGAAGAGGGATACAGTGCCGAGCGCTGAATTTTGCGCCAGAGATCCCGACCGCAATGTCCGTCGCGTTCAGCGCTTGGGATCCGTTTCTTGGGACAATGGAGATGTGATCAATCAAGAGCCCCGAGGGGGAAGAGTACAGAGACCCAGTTTTGTTGGTAGCGGCTGGGGGGAATCGGGGCGTGGACGCCCCTCCCACAGTTCTAGGCCCTTGAATCCCGGGTCGAAACCTTGCGGAACCCCAAAACCCCTGAGATAACGGGAACAACCGGCGCATTTCGCCTGTTGGGGGAAATATGAAGCGGCTGCTGATCCTGTCGGACACGCACCTGGCCGAGGATGAGGCCTTGCCAGCCGAGGTGACCGACATGGCGAAGGACTGCGACCATGTGCTCCATGCCGGGGATGTTTTCACTCCGGGCGCGCTTTCTAAGGTGCGGGCCCTGGGGCCTGCGACGGTGGCACTGGGCAACATGGATCACCTGGCCCTCCAGGGGATGCTCCCCGAGGTGGCCGAGGTGACCGTCGAGGGTGTCAGGATCGGCGTGATCCATGGCTGGGGCTCGCCCCAGGGACTCGTGCAGCGGATCCTGCCAAAATTGCGGGATTCGGGCTTCGATGTGGTGGTGTACGGGCACTCCCACCAGCCGGATATTTCCGGTGCCGAGGGGATCCTCTTCATCAACCCCGGCAGCCCCACGGATCGGCGCTGGGCGCCCTATCGCTCCGTTGGGATCCTGGAGGTCGAGGACGGAGAGGTTGCGGACGCCCGCATCGTGGAGATCGGGAGGTAGCATGGCGGTATTACAGATAATGTTGGTCCTGGCCCTGGCAGCGCCCGCTGGGCCGGATCCCGTGGACCAACGCGCATCGGCTGCCACGGTGCGCTTGGTGGACAGTGACGTGGCGGCGGCCTTCGAGATCATCGGGGACGATGAGTTGCGGAACATGGTGGTGTTGAAGGTCCGGGATCAACTCGTCGACGCCTTTACCACCAGGAACGACGAGACCGACGAGGGCCTAGCGAAGACCTTCGCAGCCCTCGTGGGTGCCGGCTTCGGCGGGGCCCTGGAGGGGCAGGCACAGGGTGAGGCCCTCATGTGGTCCGAGGCCCTCTGGGCTGAGTACATCGGTGATCTGGATGATGGCTATCGCGTGGATCTCATGCTCGGCGCTGTGCTCAATGGTCTGGGCAAACTCTCACCTGGCGCCAGGGAGGAGTGGGCCCGCCGCGTCCTGGATCGGACAGGACTGAAGGGCCTGGCAGACACGGCCCTGGGTCCGCGTAGCGACATGGTGGCCCCGGCCTGGCTCGCAGGTCCGGAGTGGCGCCTCGGCGCATTCCTCTATGGCATCATGGACGCCTGGGTAGGGGACGGACCGGGCGGGGACAGTGACGCGGGCCGGGTTTCCGACCTGACTCCCCTGCTCGACTCGCAGCTCCTCCTGGACCGCCTCCTGGCCGTCCAGGGTCTGAAGCGGCTACGGGCGCCGGCGGCCGGGGTCGCCCTCGAGACCGCTCGAGGCGACAGGGCCAGCCTCTACATGTACTTCTACGGGCACACCGTAGCCACCCAGGCGGGGCTGGCCCTCGATGCCAGAGGTCTGGTCCGTGAGCTCGACCAGCTCCGCGTGGACCTGACCGCTGCAGAGATGGACACGGCGTCGGTGGATCGCCTCCGCTGGGACATCCTCACGGATCTCGTTGCGGACGAAGCGGCCGCGGCGACGAAGTACGGGACCGCGGTCCAGGAGGTCAAGGCGGGCTGGCAGCAGATCAAGCTGAGCGTAGGTGATGTGAAGCGCCGATGGCTCGGGCTCCTGCGCGGCGCCTGCCGCAGTGAGGTAGAGGCCGCTCCGGAGACGGCGATCCTAGCAGGCGACGCTGCCTGGCGGGGCCGGATCGCCGAGGCGTGCATCGAGCGCCTCACGCGGGAGGCGAAGCTCGACGGCGGAGCAGGGCCCGTGTTCAGCCGGGACGACGCGCTGGGCGCGGTGGGTCTGGCCCTGAAGGCTCGGGAGCGGGTCCTGGAGGACCGGGTCGTGTCCCGGGCCCGGGCGTATCTCCGCGCAGTCGCCGAGGCGGCGTACGAGAGCTCGAAGGGTCGCGGGGAGATCGACGGCCTCACGACCTGGACGATGGAGGACCCGGTCACCGCAGCCGTGGTGCGACG
>CAZNWW010000276.1:4301-6012 GCA_964576155.1 uncultured Myxococcales bacterium
GGACGGGACGCCGGGTTTGCTGCGCCGGGAGTTGGACAGCTTCAGCGAGTCCGGCCACCCGGATGAGACCGTCCTGGCCCTCCTGGTGGGGCTGCGCTGGCACCTGCTGTGGCGGGACGCCGGTCGGGACGAGCGTTCGATCCACCAGGAGACCGCGTGGGTCCGGTTCCATGAAGCCTACTGGGAGCAGCACCGGGATCTGCGGGACCGGATGCGGATCGAGGCCTACGCCAGGGAGATCCTCGAGGACTTGGCCCGGGACGACGAGGACGTGGCCACCCTGCGTTGGTCCCTGGGGCCGGAGGATCGGCCCTTGCTGGAGCGGATCCGTACGGACCTGGTGCGGGCACGCAGCGCGGCGGGAAAGGCCGCCCGACGCACCGGTGGGATCCCCGAGGGCGCCCTCGAGGTCTTCCTGGCGCATTACCCGGTCCTGGAAGAGGTAGCGATGATCTGGCTCTCGGCCTGCTTCGGCGAGAGGCCTGCGACCCCGCCTCCTGCGGGCCTCACGCCAAGTTCGCCGCCTGAGAATCCGATGGACCTGCGGCGCTCGGGACCTCCGCCGTCCGCGTATACCGATGTGGTCCACGAGAACTACCAGAAGTTCTATGATTGCTATTCGGAGCGCCTCAAGCGCAGACCCGGGCTCACGGGAACCCTGTTCATCGAGGTCGAGGTCTCCACCCTCGGCAAGATCGCTGTACGGGTGGCCGATGACGGGCTCGGTGACGAGCAGGTGACGAAGTGCGTACTGCGGACCATGCGTCGCCTGGAGTTCCCGTTCCCCAAGGAAAAGGTCCATATCTTCCGGGTCCCCCTGGAGTTCTCCCACTGATCGTCTGACTCCCTCTCCGGGGGACGATTATGGTATCCTCTTTGTCCATGACACGCAGCCCGCGAGGTTGCTCATGAGATCTCCATCCGTCGCGCTCCTGGTCCTGTTGATTGCGTCCGGCTGCAACACCGGCGGCGAGACCGTGAACACCGAAGACACCGTCCCGCCGGGACTGGATCTCGTCTCCAAGGACATCTCCGTTGACATCGGTGCGCCGGACGCTACGCCTGATGTGCCGCCGGCCCAGGACATCTCCGACGTGACGCCCGATTCGGAGGTCCCCGTGTGTGAGGCGGGGGAGGGTTGCTTCCTCGACCCCTGTACAGAGAACGTAGACTGTCAGTCGGGATGGTGCGTAGAACACATGGGCCAGGGCGTATGCACCATGCCCTGCACCGAGGAATGCCCCGAGGGCTGGTCCTGCCAGCAGGTCGGTGGCACTGACCCGGATGTGATCTTTATCTGCGTCTCCGACTTTGCGAACCTCTGCAAGCCCTGCGCATCGGGTGCGGTGTGTACCGAGGTCGGGGGGACGGACGATGTCTGTGTGTCGTACGGGGACGAGGGCTCGTTCTGCGGTGGCGCCTGCAAAGCCGACGCAGACTGCCCCGCCGGGTTCACCTGCGCGGAGGCCGAGACCGTGGATGGTGTCACGGTGATCCAATGCCTGGCAGACACCGGGGTCTGCGACCGCACCGAGACCTCCGTCGCCCTGGCGCTCTGGACCCCCTGTGTTTCGAGCAATGATGTCGGGACCTGCTAGGGCAAGCGGGTCTGCACGGTGGAGGGTCTCTCGGGCTGCGACGCGGGGACACCGGAGGCCGAGATCTGCAATGGCCTCGACGACGACTGCGACGGCGAGGCCGATGAGCCCAA
>CAZNWW010000277.1:0-5999 GCA_964576155.1 uncultured Myxococcales bacterium
GAATGAGGGTCTGCATCCGAACTGTAGGCTGCCGCACGAACAAGGCGGACTCCGAGGAGATGGAGCGCAGATTGCGCGACGGCGGGCTCCTGGTCGTCGGCGATGTGGGTGACGCGGACTGGGTCGTCGTGAACTCCTGCACAGTGACCAGGGCCGCGGATCGAGACACCCGCCGGGAGGCTTATCGCGCGCGTCGGGAGGAGGGCGATCCGAGGGTCCTGGTGGTCGGCTGCATGCCCACTGCCCAGGGGACAGACGCGGACTGGGCGGACGAACGGACGGTTCTGGTGGCGGACCGGGACGAGGCGGTTCAGCGGATCCTGGACTCTGTGGGAGGGGGCTTGAAGCTGAGTTGGGCGGATACAGTTCCGCCCATACGAAACTTATGCCCTTTGGGTACTGGCCCTGAATCGGCCCCAGAGGGGCCTCCCACAGGGTCTGTGAGGAGACATTATGTCAAGGTCCAGGAGGGCTGTGACCAGCGGTGCCGCTACTGTATCGTGCCGGATGCGCGGGGCAGCGCGCGCAGCGTTCCCGAGGAGCGGGTCCTCGATGCGGTACGCAGGGCCGTCGCGGCAGGGCATCGGGATGTGGTCCTCACCGGCACCCACGTGGGGCGCTGGGGAGAGGACCTGGCGCCGCCGCGTGATCTAGCACATCTCGTCTCACAGGTCGCTGCTGCCGCCGCGCCACGGATGCGCTTTCGCCTGAGCTCCCTGGAACCCCAGGATTGCACCTCGGGGGTCCTGGACGTGCTCGAGCCGCCGCTCTGTCCGCACCTGCATCTGCCGCTCCAGGGCGGCACGGACGAGCTGCTCCGACGCATGGGCCGGCCCTACCGGACCAGGGATTTCGCAGACCTCGTCGCTGCTGCCCGTGCCAGACACGGTCCGGTCCTCTCCATCGGTGCGGACGTTATTGCGGGCTTTCCCGGGGAGACAGATGCGGAGTTCGAGGAGGGGCGGGCCTTTGTCGAATCCCTCGATCTGGCGTACCTGCACGTGTTCAGTTACTCCCCGCGCCCAGGAACTCCTGCGGTCGAGGACCTCTCTCCCGTCCCCCCACAGGTGGCGCGGGAGAGAACGAGGAGGCTGCGCGAGATCGGCGAGGCAAAGCGGGCGGCCTTCGCCGCTGCGATGCCGGGGCGATCCCTGGCCGTCTTCGTCGAGGGTCCTGGGGAGCGCCCCGGCGAGGTGCGGGGTCTCACGGAGAATTATCTCAGGGCCCTGGTCCGTGGACGGGATCTCCAGGCTGGGGAGTGGGCCCGGATTCTGGTTGACGGCGCCGAAGAGGGAATCGTTACTGGAGTGCAATCCGGCGATTGTGTATAATATCTTGATGATCGAACTGCAGCCATTCGTGGAGCTACAGGATAGAATCGGGTACCGATTCAAGGAACCAGATCTCATTGTACGGGCCATGACCCACCGGTCCTTCCGCAACGAGAACCCCGGTGTCCCCTGGGACAACGAGCGATTGGAGTTCCTCGGCGACGCGGTCCTGAGCGTAGTGGTGGCCACCCTGCTCTGGCGGGAGTACCCGGATGAGGACGAGGGCTCCATGACCCGGGCCAGGGCCAGCCTGGTGAGCGAAGAGACCCTCGCCCGGTGCGCTCGGCGGCTGGACCTCGGCCATTATCTCCTCCTGGGCCGGGGAGAGGACTCCACAGGCGGACGAGACCGGGACTCTGTCCTGGCTGACGCGTTGGAGGCCGTGGTCGGTGCGATCTTCGTGGACGGGGGCAATGAAGCAGCCACCAAGAGGATTCTGGCCTTCCTGGCGCCGGAGTTGAGCGCTGACTTTGGTGTCCTCGCTGATCGCGACCCGCGGTCACGGCTCCAGGAGCGCACCCAGGCCCTGGGCTTCGGGACACCCGAATACAAGGTAATCCGTGTGACCGGGCCGACCCATGAGCCGGCGTTCGTCGTTGAGGTCCGCTGCGCGGACGGGCGGTACTTTATCCGAGGAAAGGGGGGGACCAAGAAGGCCGCTGCCACCGTGGCGGCACGTCGCCTCCTGGAGAGCCTCCCCGAGGATTGATGTCGCGTTCCTCAGACGACCTTGCCATCCTGCCGGTGTTCCTGCCCCATCGAGGCTGCCCCGGGCGGTGTTCCTTCTGCGAACAGAGGATTCAGAGCGGTACCAGGGGCTCCCTGACTCCTGCCGAGGCTGAATCCGTTCTGCGTGTCGGCCTCGAGGTCATCGAGCGATCAGGGAGACACGGCGCCCTTGCATTCTACGGTGGGTCTTTCGATGGACTGTCCGGGGAAGAACGGGCGTCGTGGCTCGCGCTGGCGCAGGTATTTCGCAGCGAAGGGCTGTTGCCACGGGGAGTCCGGATCTCAGCGCATCCGGCGGGCCTCACTGCGAGGCGGATCGAAGAGCTGAGGCAGGGTGGGGTGGTGACTGTCGAGGTAGGTGTCCAGTCTCTGGAAGACGAGGCGCTGGCGTTGGCGAACCGCGGGCACGACGCTGCGCAGGCCCTGGGAGCCTGTCGCAGGGTGATGGACGCAGGACTTCGATGTGTCGTGCAGCTCATGACCGGCCTTCCCGGCGCGAACGGGGCCTCGGACGAGGCAACGGCGCGTGGGATCGCCGCGTTGGGGCCCCACGGTGTTCGGATCCACCCGACCCTCGTGTTGCGCGGGACCAGACTCGAGGAACAACTCGAGGAGGGGGAGTGGTCACCGCCCGACCTTGACGAGGCGGTGACCCTGGTCGCGGGGATGGTAGAGATCCTCGAAGCGGCAGACGTCACTATCTACAGGTTGGGAATACAGGACACCGATGGCCTGAGGGAGCGCGTGGTCGCCGGCGCCTGGCATTCGGCCTTCGGTGAGCTGGTGCGCGGGGAGCTGCTTGCGCAGCGCCTGGCGCGAAATCTGGCAATCGGGGTAAACCAGGTGCAAGTACCGAGTAGCGAGGCCTCACAGTTACTCGGCCATGGGAGAAGGGGATTGAAGAGGCTGGAGGCGTTGGTTGGGAGGGATGTCGCTGTTGTAGTCGGTGGTGGAGGGAGGGCAATCGCATCAACTGCTGAGGAGCAGCGAGACAAGGCATGGTATCGGTGCTAGAGAACCTCGGGAGTGACAAGGAAGCAAGCCGGCGAACAGCGGTTCTGGCGGTACCGAGTTTCGTAAACTGGGAGACGCCGTGGTGGTCTGAGCTCTATTGGCCGTGGCAGGAGGGGTGGAGCAGGGTGTGGTGCGGACCCAGCGAGAGGCGTTACCGCGATCTTGGAGTTCGGGCACTGCTGGGCATCCTAGCGGAGTGGAAGTGGAATTGCGAGAAACGCGGCACGGGTAGCCAGGACAAGTGCTGGTTAACCGGGGTGGATAGCGACAAGCATCCGAGCGAATTGCTTCGCTACGTAGTGCTCGACTCTCTTCGCAAGTGCGATACAGCCGGCGTCGATCTATCCCAAGCGATCCTCCGACGAGCATACCTACGCGGTGTGGACCTGAGAGGGGCCATTCTACGTCGGACGAGCCTGATCGAAGCGAACCTACGTGGAGCCAGCCTGGTCGGAATGGACCTTGGCGAGGCGAACCTAATCGGGGCCTATCTAGCCGGGGCGGACTTGACCGCGGCGAATCTAAAAGGGGCGAAAGCCAATGATAGGACGATATGGCCCGAGGGCTTCGATCCGGAGGCCGCCGGCGTCGAGTTCGTCGGCGATGGTAAATAACAGGAGGCCCGAAGAGGTGACGGAACCGCAGCAGACGCACACGAACTCGTGGAATGACTCTTCTGAAACCCCCAATGCGTACAATCTGCGGACAGTCCTATCAGTCTGGTTGTTGGTTGAAAACGTCGGAAAACTCGGGGACCCATTGGTCATTGCCCGGTATCCAGGCCACCCCCTGGAGGAACGCTGAAATAGAGCCTCGAAATCGGAGGCGGCCCTACGCAGGGGACTAAAAGATACAGAGATCGGGGAATCGGAGCTAGAGAGCCCCTCCCACAGCTGGATGCAGCCGTCGGTGTGGCAACACCTCCCGAAGGTCATGAAATCGAGATCACGTTATGAGGAATAAGTACGATCGCCCTGGTGGTGGGGGTCACTGACCTGGATTCCCAAAACGTTCAGCGGTATCATCCCCACATGCTGACGCGAATCACGATCGTGCTTACAGCCCTTGCCTTCCTCGCCGCCTGTGGACCAGAGGAGGTCGGCGGGCCTGACGCGCCGGCGCCGGTGCTCATGAGCTACCTGCCGACCAAGGTCCTGGCCGGGAGCCGCCTGACCCTCCTGGGGACGGGGTTCGTACCTCTGGAGGAGGGGTTCCAGGCCCTCCACCTCGATGGCAGCGTGGGCCTGACTGCGGTGAATGTCACCATCCCGGTTCGGTACCTCGAAGAGGGTGACGATGCCGGGAACCTGGTCTGGGATGTGGATGCCAGCTTCCTGTCCACAGTCCAACCGGGAGGGGAACCGTTCATCGGGAGGATCTCGGTGCTGCGGCTGCTGCACGATCGTGACGCAGTCGGCGGCGGCACAGACGCCAAGAGCATCGACCAGCTGCAAGCGGAGCTGTACTCCCTCGGCTGGATCGCGTCGGGGCGCCGGGTGCGGAGCAACCGGCTGGACGCGGTGATCCACACCGCAGCGGGCTTGACGCCAGAGGTGAACGGCCTCGGCGCCCAGGAGGTCTGGCTCGGGGACAAGGTGCTGGTCAATGGCGGGAATTGGTTAGCGGACGGGGAGGGCCTCAGCGTGGCCTATTTCGACGGGACCTTCACGCAGGAGTCACCTCCCAAGGCGGTCCCAATCAAATCACTGGCGGTCCCTCTCGAGGTCCTTTCTCGTACAGAGGCATACCTCGGCGTTTCGCCCGAGCTCTTCGGGATCCGCCCGGGGACCTTCCAGGGGAGCTTCCATATCGAGAACAGGACGTTCTCAGAGATCGTGAAGGAGAGCAGCCTCATTACGGACTTCTCCCTGCAGTTGATGCCCACCTACGTGGAGTCAGTAGCGCCCGACCTTGTCCGCCGAGGGCAGCGTGTCTCGGTCACGGGGCGGGGGTTCCTGCCTGCGGACACGGACCTGGAGACCATTACCCTGCTGATCCTGTCCGGGACCTTCACGACCCTCGACGGCAAGGAGCTGGACCTCACGGGCTTCAACAGCATCACCGTGTTCCCGGACGAGGTACCGGACAACGGGTTCCTGGAAATAGTGCTCCGGGTGGTGGAAGGGATCGATGGAGATCTGGAAGGACTCGGGTTGATACCGGGCATCTTCGCCGGTGAAGTCTCGGTTGAGCTCTTTCACGGAACGGATTCCTGGAACTCCCCCGGGACCGCCATCGATCTGGTCATCGGTCGACCCCTCCAGGTGGTGTTTCTGAAGCTCCTGCCGACCTTTGACGAGTCCTTGGGCCGCTTCGGCCTCCAGGCAGGCACGGATCTGGTGAAGGGACGGATCCTCGAAATTTGCGAACGCCACTACATGCCCTACAATGTGGAATTCCGCGAGGAACGTCCAGTTGACTACGCGGATTACTCGATCATCGAACTCACCGGAAAGGACCCGAACAACGCCGGGCTCCTCGGACTCGACAACACAACGGGGAAGGACAACGGAAACAAGCGGTTCAACGACGTCATCGGCGGCAAGAACGCAGAGAGCGAAGAGGCGGGATACTACGCCTTCGGTGGGGTCTTCCTGGAGTCCTTCATGAGCTTCAGTCCGGCCATCGGGAAGGGCCAGTCCACCCTGGAGCATCCACGGTTCGATACGGTGTTCGGCACCTTCGCGCAGGAGCTCGGTGGTGACCCGATGACCGCGGCGGATCTGTCCGGAGGCGCTCCACGCCGTACTGCGGCCCTGGAGGCCACCCGCGTCCTGGGCAACGTGATCGGCGGTACCGTGGCTCACGAGATCGGCCATAGCCTGGGTCTTTCCATGGTTCCCGGCAAGCCGGAGGAGTTTCACAACCTCGGTGACAACCCTGGTTGGCTCATGGATTCCGGGATCAATCGACCCTTCCTGGAGC
>CAZNWW010000278.1:0-5987 GCA_964576155.1 uncultured Myxococcales bacterium
TGTAATGGATCACCACTCCGCCTGCCCCGGTCAGCCACACGTTGTCCGGGTCGTAGGCCCAGACCCCGTGGAGGTCACGGGTCTGTGGATCATTGGAGAGCTTCGGATCCCAGGCATCTCCTTCGAACACCGCGATGGATCCGCCGCTGCCGGCGGCGACTACGTGGAACATCCCTGTTCCGTGGAGACCGCTGATCTCGACGCTCCCACCGAAGACCTGGGTGCTGGTCCACGCACCCCCCAGGTTACGCAGCACCGAGCCGGTGGAGGTGCCCACGAAGACGTTGATCAACGAGGCTCCCCAGATGGAGACGAGGTCCGCGTCGGTGTTGCTTATCTCCTTCTCCCAATCATCGCCGATGAGGCGGAGAATCGCACCCTCGGTCCCCACCGCAAAGAGGTGACCCGACTCGCCCCAGAGGCCCTTGATGTCCACGGACTCCATGCCCTGCAGGCCCGTATCGACCACGGCCCATGCCTCTCCGTCGAAGTGAAGGATCGTCCCGAAGCGTCCCCCCGCCCACACATCGTCGACCGCCTGTCCGAAGACCGTGTACAGGTGGTACTCCGTGGGACTCTCCATGGGCCCCCATCCCGCGCCGGTGTTCCAGAAGATCGCTCCCCCGTCGCCCACCGCAAAGATGCGTCCATCCATCCCCCAGATCCCGTTGATAGAGCCCGGCGGTGTCAGGTCCAGGATCGTCCAGCCCCCGGCCGGGGTCGTGACGTCTCCCGTTGCCTCACCCACGTCGGTGTCCTCGTTCAGGCCATCCTGACTTCCGTGGTCCGTGTCAGTAGCGTCCACGGGGGTGGTGACCTCGATGTCTCCGTTGATATCCGGCTCCTGGGTGTCATCACTGCCGCCGCCGTTCTCTCCGCCGCACCCGCTCAGGGCACCGACGAGGACCAGCGCCGCCAGTCTCGCTCGCAAACCTCTCATCATCTCTCCTGTGATTCCGACCTACTGCACCGTAAACGTCGAGGTGAAGGTCGCCCAGCTCCGCCACTGCCTGTAGTCCTGGTCCAACGCGTCGAAGTTGTCGATGGAGAACATGTCCTTATAGATCCTCATGATCGTGAACTGGTAGAACCCCCCCGGGAGTCCCGGGGTCCCCTCGATGTTGGGCATATCCGGCAGGTCCACCTTGAGTACGTCCCCGTCCGTCGTAAGATCCCAGTAGGGAATCGGCCCGAACATCCCAGGCTGCGCCACGGAGAGGGTCGAGAAGCTCGCAGGCGGGCCGGGCTCCACGAACCACTCAAGGTAGAGTTCGTCCAGGATGCCGCCGTCCGACGGGTAGACGATCGCGGGCGGGTTGAGCATCGGACCGAGCACGATCTGATGGTCGCCGGTTACCACAACATGGCCGTCGCCGTCGCCCCAGACAGCGCCGAAGCCCTGGGTGGTGGTCTGCGTCACGCCGTTCCATTCTTCCCCGTCCCAATGGAAGATCTGGCCGTGGGTTGCGACCATGTAGATGTCGCCGGGCCCGGTGCCCCAGATGTCACGGAGGGTCTCTGCGGTCTCCAAATCCATGATGGTCCAGGTGTCCCCGTCGTAGTGCAACAGGATCCCCGCCTCGCCGGCGGCCCACACGTCCGTGGGAGAGGTGCCCCAGACGGTCAAGAGCAGGCTCCCCGTGGGGGAGGACTGTATGGTCCAGGTCACACCATCGAAGTGCAAGAGGCGCCCGTACCTCCCCACGGCCCAGATGTCCGTCGGGCTGCTTCCCCAGACGTCCCTCAAATCGTGGAAGACGGAGCCCGGCATCTGGGACCAGGAGGTCCCGTTGAAGCCCTGGATCGTGTACTCACCCACCGCTACAACGAAGGTCTCGCCGGCACCCCAGATGCCCGTGAGGTCTGCGTTGGTCGGCATGTCCACGTCTTCCCAGCCCACCCCTGAGAACTCAAGGAGTGTGCCGCTGTTGCCCACTGCCAGGATGTGGTCGTCCCCGGTTCCCCAGATCCCGTTCAGGTCCTGGACCGTGGGGCTGGGCTGTGGAGCCCAGGAGCCGCCGTTGAAGTGAACGATCTTGCCGCCCTTGCCCACGCCGTAGAGATCGTCCCAGGCGGACCCCCAGAGGCCGTTGATCGGAACGACCACGCCGGTGTCGGCCTCAGTCCATGCCCCGGCCTCGTAGTAATACATCGAATCGTCGTCGAGCTCGTCGATGCCCGAGAGCAGCGTGAATGAATGTGGCCCGACGGCCGACCCGTTGGTGATGGCCATACCGAGGAACGCGTACTCAGCGCCTTCAAAGTCCCCGGTGAGGGTGTCAGGGAGGTGCTCGAAGGTGATATCAGGCTCCTCGAAGACGAACTTGTACGGGATCTCGAAGAACTCGAAGACCCCGTCCGAGCCGAAGTCGATGTATGAGCGGGCCATCAGGACATCAGGGCCGTCATAGTCCAGGGGTGCGTTGTCAAAGCCCAGGTCGACCTGGCGATTCATGGGCGTGGAGAGCCAGATGTTCACGTCCTCGATGAGCTGCCCCGGGCTTGCTGCCATGATATGTCGTGCCACACCGATCGCGTATGGGATCATCTCGGGGCGTCCGTCGGACTTCCAGCATTGGTGGTCGATGCACTCGCTGTCCGAGAAGATGCAGGGATAGGTATCTTCGACCTGGCAGAGGGGCATGATCCCACCGACACAGACCACCGCTACCTCCCCGAACGGCGATACGAGGTGGTAGTCGCCGGTCTCCATGTCCACAACCGCGCCGGGCCCGTTGTCCGGGGTCTCGGCGAGGAAATGACCCTTGGAGGTGTAGCACACCGCCTGCTTGGTCCCGCCGATGGGGACGCAGTGGCCGAACTCGATCTCGGCGCTGACGTCTTTGCAGCCGAATCCGATGGGGCAGTCGCTGTCGTTGTTGCAGGGGGTGAGGCAGTGGTTGCCCTCGTCCCCGAGCTTCAGACAGACGTTGTACTCATCGCCGCAGTCCTCGTTCACCGCACAGGAGTCGCAGAGATACGGCTCGGGACCATCGTAGTCGCATTCGCCCGGGGGCACCACGACGTACTTGTCGAAGCCGTAGACCCGTCCGGTGATCTGGGGCGGGGCGACTCCCGGCGGTGGTGTCCCGGAGGACGGGCAGTTGTACGACATGTACAGGGTCACGTTGGCCGCGTTGTACTCGACCACCGATGCATTCGCGTAACATTCCTTGGACCCGGTGACCATCTGCTCGCCCATGAGATCGGGCCCTGAGAAGGTCACCTGCCCGCTGAGGTTCGTATACCCCTGGTAGGGTGTGTCGGGGCTGGTCCAGAGCATCACGAAGACATCGCCCAGGGGCTGTCCTGTCCCTGCGTCGAGGACCGTGACGTTCACGGTCCCGTCCACTGGTCCCCCCCAGGTCCCGCCGTAGAAGCTCAGCGGGTCGAAGTACGTGAAGGCCAGCGGCAAGGTGGCCTGTCCCTGGTCCGTGGTGACGCTGACGTCGACAGTGCCCGGAGTTCCCGGCGGCGTCTTGGCCGTCACCAGGGTCTCCGAATGGACCACGATGTGGGAGCAAGGGTTGCCCCCGGCGAAAACACTCACGTCTCCCACGAAGCCGGAGCCGATGAGCTTGATGTAGGTTCCCCCTGCGACTGATCCCGCGGTGGGGTCCACCACGTAGAGCGCGGTCGGCCCCTCGTAGACGAAGCCGCCCGGCAGCATGCCGTTCTTCCCGTCCGATGTCACGGTGACGTCCACTGCGCCGGGGCTCCCCGGGGGCGTCACCACCTGGAGTGTCTGCTCGCCGATGAAGGTCACGGACATGGCGGGGAGCGCGCCGACCATCACCTGCGCATCGGGACCGAAGCCTTCACCGGTTATCAGGGCAGCGGTGCCGCCCGCGGTGGGGCCGTGGTCCGGCGTCATGGCCAGGACTTCGAGGCTCGCCTCGTAGATGTACCCGGCGGTGAGGATGTCCTGTCCCAGGGAGTTCATCAGCGTCACGTCCACCGGACCTGCCGGGCCCGACGGGGTCACTGCCTTGATCACCGCAGCGGCAGGATCCACCGAGATCACCTCAGCGAGACTGGTCCCGAAGAGCAAGGTCGTATCGTCGGCGTCGGTGAGGCCGAAGGAGGCCACAACCACCTCCACGCCACCGGTGGCGGGTCCCATGGCGGGCTGGACTCCGAGGAGCTGCAGCCCGACGGGTGGATCCTCGAGTGAGTAGTAGGTGAACGCACCTGCTAGGGGCGCGATGCCGTAAGGTGTAGTGACCTCCAGGTCTGCGGAACCCACCTGCCCTGGCGGCGTGGTGAACTCGATGTGGTTCCAATCCAGGAACGTGACCTTCTCAGGCGTCAATCCACCCAGGAGAACCGTTGCGCTCGGGTCTGCTCCGATCATGGTGATGACGACCTGTGTCCCGCCCGTGACCGGTCCTGCGGCCGGGGTCACCGACTGGATCACCGGGTAGTCGAAGAACGTGTAGCCGTTGACGAGCTGGCCGACGCCCTTGGAGTTGGAGACGAACACGTTGGCCGGCCCGGCCGTCCCCGGCGGGGTGATGGCCAGGATCTGTGAGTCGTCGAGGATCTGGACGTCGATGGCCTCCCGGTCCCCGATGAGGAGGTGGGAGTCACCGGTGAAGCCCGTGCCGTTGACCACCACGGGCATGCCGCCGGAGGTCGGACCGAGGGGAGGATCCACTTCGTAGATCGCCACCTCGTTGTAATACAGGAAGCCGTCCTCCTTCACCGCCACCTGCTCGTCCGGCAGGACCACGATGACATCGACCAGACCAGGGAAGTTCGCGGGGGTCGTGAGGGAGGCCGTCTCCGACGTCATGACGAAGACCATGGGCGCCCAGGCCTCGCCGAAGCGGACCATGAGCCCGTCGGAGAAACCGCGCCCCTTTAGGACCACCTGTTCACCGCCGGTGGTCTTTCCCGTCGCAGGTTCCACCGCGAGGATCGCCAGGGCCTCCTTCACGTCCTGCCCTCCACCGTCCACCAGCCAGAGGTCGAGGGGAGGCGCGGTGTCTTCTACCGCGTCGTCGGACGCGCCGTCCATGTCGACACCGTCGTGACCGACGACGTCGGCCTCGATGCTGTCCCCTGGGCCAGATCCGTCTCCGCCTCCATCGCCGTTCCCTCCACAGGCAGTGAGCGCCAATGCGAAGATGAGACTGAGCGCGATCCGCGTAATCTTCATGGGATCCTCCATTACTCCCCGGGCTCCTTGATCAGCCCCAGGTCCTTGATATCCAGCCCGGCGGGATAGCCGTAAGAGACGTATTGGTCGTAGCCGTACACGTATACGCTGACGGGCTTGTTCGCATAGATGCGGTGGGTTCCGTCGCTGATGGGGAACTTGGCGGTCTTGAACTCCCCGCTCATGTACCAGGACCACTCATCGTCTCCGAGGGCCGGACAGGTCTCCTGGATCAGCTCGGGATCGATCTGAGGACAGTCCACCCAGACACTCGCGTCCTTGGGAGCGACGACGGTGGCGTAGTCCAACTCGTACTTGTCCGGGGCCAGGAAGATGTAGTCCGAGCGGAACTGCTCCACGGGGACCAGCAGCAGGAAGGCCGGGTCGCCGATGCCCGCGTCGAGGGGACCCGGGACGCCGCCCACGTTTGGATCCGGTGCGTTCTGTGCGGCCAGGAACTGCCCAACGAGGATCGGCTTGGTGCCCATGATCTCGAAGTTCTGGTCCGACTCGAAGTCCACCCACTCTCCCCGATTGAGCACGGGGATGTTCACCTGCACCGGCAGAGTCGTCACCAGGGTGTTGTCCTCCGCGGCCATGATCCGATAGACGTCCCGCTCGCCCTTGCGGGGAAAGACCTTGGACGCGACGTAGTGGGTGCCCCAACTCTTCACGGGGAAGAGCTGTTGCTCCAGGTGATCCGCGCAGCAGGTGTTGAACCCGGCCGATGTGCAGTCCGAGTTGTCGTCACACTTGGTCTCACCGTCCCACTCGCAGACGCCCTCGTCCTCGTCGTCGTCGATGAGGCAGTGGTTGGTGTTGGGCG
>CAZNWW010000279.1:0-382 GCA_964576155.1 uncultured Myxococcales bacterium
TTCGGTCACGTAGGATCCACGGTGGGCGCCTGATATAATCACATCGATATGATTCCTGATGTCTCGATGAGGATATAGAATTAACCAGTCCCATTTGCATTATGTCCTCTCAGGTTTTTTCGTTTATGGCCTCCGAGGGAGCGTTGTCAAACCGGCTGGGATTTCATCGCTGCAGCGGCCCCGACAGGAGTCAGGGACACGCGGGACGTTCGCACGCTCACGTCTGGGAGATGTCCGTCTCGTTGCTGCAGACATGATGGATGCATCGCCTCCGGCGGATCTCACCAAGGTGCAGAGAAGGTGATCAGGTAACCCGGCTGAATTCTTTCACGAATCATCCTCCGTCTCGACGGGATCCCCGACGGGAGAACCCAGGGCGCGA
>CAZNWW010000279.1:392-5959 GCA_964576155.1 uncultured Myxococcales bacterium
GGGGTTGGTTGCTGGGAGAATCCGGGTCGCTGGCTCCCCGGCTCGGATTCCTGGTCGCGGGCTCCCAGGCTCGGTTGGTGCGCACCTTCCGAAGAAGGCCACCTCGGATAGGGGTGGGGGAGGGGCCGGAGGTGGCCTTCTTCTTTCTTTTATCAGGCTTTTATTACTTGGCTGTAGATTTTGAATTGAGGGAGGTGCGGGGGGGACCCTTCGGTGAAGACTCTGCCGACGGCGCTCCGCTTGGGGGGGAGATGAAAACTGCGACGGCGGACTGAGTCAGGGTGGCGGGGGGCGTCCCCCCGACGCCCGGTTCACCGAGGGTTCCCTCCGTGCCGACCGGGTTGCTTGGCTGCGCGCGTTGAAGAATGGCTGGGAATCCCTTTGCGCTGCGCTATCCGAAAATGGGGATGGCCCTGCCCGAGAGTTTCGCCTGAGGTCCCTCGACTCGCTGTGCTCGCTCGGGATGACAAAAAAGGGGAGCTCAGGCGGGCGGCAGTCCGCGCCAGCGTTCGTAGAGGAAGAGGCCGGCGAAGACGGAGGCGTTGAGGCTGCCGATTCCGCTGGCGGGGGGGAGGGTGAGGAGTTGGTCGCAGCGGTTGCGGATGCCTTCTCGGATTCCCTTGGCCTCGCCGCCGATGATGAGGGCCGCGGGACCGGCGAGGGTTGCTCCTGGGAGGGGATCGCCGCCGTCGACCACTGAGCCGTAGAGGAAGTAGCCGGCCTCCTTGAGGTCGTCCAGGGCTCGGCCGAGGTTTTTTACTCTGAAGATGCGGGCGTGGGCCAGGGCGCCGGCGGAGCGCACGGCGACGGTGCCGGTGACCGGGGCGGCGCGGCGGATGGGCAGGATGATGTCCTTCACTCCGAACCAGACTGCGGAGCGGATCATCGCGCCCAGGTTCCCCGGATCCTCGACCTGGTCCAGGACCAGGACCGTGTCCCCGGGCTCAGGGGCCGTGGAGAAGAATGTGTCGAGGCCGCTGAACTCCTCGTGGCGGAACCTTGCGTAGACCTTTCTGGCCTTGGCGGGGCGGTCGTGGAGCTTCTCGAAGACCGCATAGGGCAGGGTCGTGAGCTTGATGCCCCGGGCGCGGCAGAGATCTTCGAGGGGGGTGCGCCAGCCGCCCTTGGCAGACTTGGGCAGGAGGACCTCCTCGACCCGCTCGGGGAGGACCTTCAGGAGTTCCATAACCCTCGCCGGGCCGTCGACCGGGAGGATCGTGCGCTCGAGAGACTCGTTCATTTCATGAACGGAGGGCGGCGAGGGCCGCGTCGACCCTGGACTTCATCTCCTCGACGAGGCCGTCCAGGGGGAGATGCTCCATCTCACCTGTCGCTCGGGTCACCACCTCTGCGGTGCCCTGGTCGAGGCCCCGGCGCGCGATGACCACCCGCAGGGGGATGCCCACGAGGTCTGCGTCCTTGAACTTCACCCCGGGGCGCTCCTTGCGGTCGTCGTAGAGGACCTCGAGGCCCAGGGCCTCCATTGCGTCGGATAGCTCCAGGGCCTTGCCCATGACCTCCTCGTCCTTGGCCTGGAGGCCGATGACCTCCACGTGGAACGGGGCGAGGGACATGGGCCAGGCGATGCCCTTGTCGTCGTGGTGCTGCTCGATCGCGGCGGCGATGATCCGGGTGACACCGATGCCGTAGCAGCCCATGACCGCGGGCTTCGCCTTGCCGCCCTCGTCCAGGAAGGTGCAGTTCATGGCCTCGGAGTATTTTGTACCGAGGTAGAAGACGTGCCCGACCTCGATGCCCCGAAAGAGCTTGTACCTGCCGTCGTCGCAGCGGCCGCAAGGGTCGCCCTCAAGGGCCTCCCGCAGGTCAGCGAACTCCGTGACCTTGAAGTCCCGGCCCAGGATAGCGTTCTTGTGATGGTGCTCGCCCTCGTTGGCGCCCACGACCAGGGGTCCTGCCCCGGCGAGCTCCTGGTCCGCGAGGATCCGCACACCCGAGAGGCCTACAGGACCTGCGAAGCCCACGGGGGCCTTGGTCACTGATTCGACGGTGTCGTCGTCGGCCATATCGAGGAGATCACAGCCGAGGACCCGGCGCAGCTTGGTCTCGCTGAGGTCGCGATCGCCCCGCACGAGGACGGCCACCGGGTCTCCGTCCGCTATGTAGATCAGGGTCTTGGCCAGGGCCGCGGGGGCGATGCCCAGGAACTCGCAGACCTGCTCGACGGTGTGTGCGTCGGGGGTGTGGACCTTCTCCAGGGGAGGGACGTTCGCATGCTCACGTCTGGGATCGGCCTCAGGAACGTTCGCACGCTCACGTCTGGGATCGGGGGGCGCTGGGAGGGGGGCGAGCTCCTGGTTCACGGTGAAGCCGCAGCCGGGGCATTGGTAGACGTAGTCCTCGCCGGTGTCGGCCACCACCTGGAACTCGTGGGAGAGGCTCCCGCCGATGTTCCCAGTGTCCGCCTCCACGGCCCGATGCTCCATGCCGCAGCGGGTGAAGATGCGGTGGTACGCATCGTACATCGCCTGGTAGGTCTCCTTGGCTGCGTCGATGGACGTGTCGAAGGAGTAGCCGTCCTTCATGATAAACTCACGCCCGCGCATGAGTCCGGCACGGGGCTTTATCTCGTCCCGGAACTTCACCTGGATCTGGTAAAGGTTCACCGGCAGATCCCGATAAGACCGGATGTCCCTGCGTACCAGGTCCGTGATCACCTCTTCGTGGGTGGGGCCGAAACAGAACTCCCGGTCGTGGCGGTCCCGGAAGCGCAACAGCTCGGGCCCGTAGTAGTCCCAACGCCCTGACTCCTTCCAGAGATCCGCCGGCTGGACAGCGGGGAGGAGGACCTCCATCGCGCCGGCCCGGTCGAGCTCCTCACGGATGATGTTCGAGACCTTCTGGAGGACCCGGGTACCCAGGGGCAGGAAGTCGTATATCCCCGCTGCGAGCATGCGGATGTAGCCGCCACGGATCAGGTAGATATGACTCGCCAACTCCGCGTCGCGCGGGGCTTCTTTCAAGGTCGGTGCGTGGTATCGACTCAGCTTCATCTCGAAACCTCCAGGGGAATCAACGGACCGGAGTGTAGCCGCAGCGCCCTCGAATGGCATCGCGAGACGGAAAGTGTGGACAATGGACAGTGGACAATGGATCCCAGAACCAACGTAAGCCAGCCCGACGAAGGGTGAGGCTGGTCGGTGGCGAGGCTGGGGGGCGTCTCACCGAGGCCGGGTGCCAAACCGCAGGTGGTTCACCTTTCGATTCGATACATCTGTATCGATGAGGAAGGGGAATGGCGGCCGGCCCGGGGAGGCGTTCCCCAGGCCGTCACCGCCACCGAACCCTGAGGAGGGCGGCAGCAGAGCTACAGTTGAATCTCCGTATAGTCATAGGTCTTGTGCATTCCTCGAATGAGTTCGAGGAGACCGATCATCCGCTGGAGATCGCCGAACTCATAGTCATCCTGGAGATCCTTGAGGCTCTCGTACTTGCCCAGGATCGTGAGGGCCTCGTTCACGAGGTGGAACGCGGTGTCAAAGGTCTCACCGTCGCCGGTCTTGTAGGCGATGTAGACCTTGCCGGAGAGGGGGTCACCGAACTCGACGCAGTCTGCGTCCAGATCGGGAACCGTCGAGCAGACCATGTCCTCGGGGAGGTCGATGGCGTCTTCGTGGCCCTTCAAGAAGATCCTCGTGGTGTCCATGAACCTGCGATCGTAGTCGTTGATCATCAAGCTCATGCCGTAGTAGGCCGCCAGCATCGGGATACGGTACCAGGTGGTGGGGAAGTCATAGTCCACGGGCTCCGGCTCCAGGTAGTGGCCGTCCGCGCAGAAGTTCGGGTCCGTGAGGTTGTTCGGATTCCGGGTCTTCAGGGCCAGCGGCTCGCCGGCCTCATCCTCGACGACGCACGGCGCGTAGTTCTCCGCGCGGTGCGTGGTGAGCCCGCCCAGGAGACGCAGCATCTGGTTCGGGAAGAACGTGTAGTAGCTGATGAGGTACCGGCGGTGATCCGGGAACTCGTCGATGTTCAAGAAGTCCGTGGTCGGATCCGTCAGGGTCGCGAAGGAGTGGAGGCGATCGTAGATGGAGCCGCCTGAGGCCGGGAATACCATCTCCGCGAGGAACACGTAGCTCGGGTAGAGCGGCCGCGCGGCGAACTTGCCCATGTTCTCCTCGAGGACGAAGAACTTGGACAGCTCCTGCCGGTTGTAGGAGGTTCGCGTCTCGTAGCGCTGCCTGACGGAGTTGAAGCCGTAGAACTGCACGCCGGGGTACCTGCCCTGCGGGATGGCGAAGACATCCAGGAGAGTTTTGAAGCCCTCCAGGGTCCCCATGGAGCCCGTGAGGCCACCCATGGGATCCTCCTCCCATGGCATCCCGAACTTCTTCTCCCACCAGTCGTCCTCGTTGTAGCGCATGTAGTCCACCGCCCACCACTGGTACTGGGCCTGGATCCGCTTGAACGCGCCGAGGACCCGGTTGGAGTAATTCTCGGAGTGGAACAGCAGGCTCTGGCGCCAGTGGCCCCAGAAGATCCAGTACCACCAGTAGTCGTCGACGGTGTTGATGGTGATCTCGTACGAATCCGCGCCCGCGTCCCACACGTTGCAGGTGGGGGTCTGGGACACGAGCTCGTCGGAGCAGAAGCGGTAGGCCACCTCGTTTTCGGGCGCGGCGTCGAAGCCGTCCCACTCCACGTCCTTGCGGTCGTACAGCGCGTCCACGCTGCCGAAGACGTTGGGCATCTCGGTGTAGTGGATCCGCTTGAAGAGGAGCTCCAGATCCGAGCGGTTCCTGAGCACCGGCGCTGTCAGATTGGGATAACCGTTCTGGTTTGGCTCCTCGAGGTACTGGGTCCATGGACCGATGTCCGGCGCGTCGTTGAAGACCTCCACGAGGCCGCCGTAGCCGAACTTCATCGCTGCCCGGTCGTATGAGCCGAGGCCGTGCCATTGATCGTTGAACTTGGAGCCGTAGTCCATGATGGATGAGTACTGCAGCTCCCTGATCTTGTTGCGCTGCTGGTAGGCGGTCTCCCGCATGAAGAGGTTGATCGCCTGGTAGGAGCCGTCGCCGTTCTTCTTGACCTTCAGGTCCCAGAAGGCCTTGGGGAAGTTCATCGCGTCGGTGGAGCCCTCGAAGTTGTGGCGGAGGCCCACGGTGTGACCCACCTCGTGGAGGGTCACCGAGAACATGATCTCGGACATGAAGGTCTCGATCATCTCGGCGCGCAGGCGATCCAGCTCACCCTTCACCAGGTCCTGGGAGGACATGATGACGGGCTCCTTGGAGTTGGCGTACCAGGGAGAAGGCTTCCAGTAGGTCCACTGGTTATTCTCCTTGGATTTGATGAGCTTGTTGGAGATCTGCAGGCCGAGCTTGGTGACGGTGCACGCGTTCAGCCAGTAGCAGCCAGTGAAGGAGCCCTGGTCCGACTCGGTGCAGACATCGCCGGCCATCGGAGCCATGGGGTCGTAGGTATTCACTTTGGACAGGACGGGGTTCTCGTCCGGCCCGCGGATCTGCCCCGCCATTGAGCAATCGCACTCGCCCTTGAGCAGGAGGAACTCGTCCACGTCGAAGGCCAGCTCCATGCCCTCGTCG
>CAZNWW010000280.1:0-5634 GCA_964576155.1 uncultured Myxococcales bacterium
AGTCCGGCGCAGTGCCGGGGACCTGCTCGCAACCCCAGCCGGAGGGACATTCGGTCTGACATTGGAGGGTGCAGACGTCCTCCCCCATGTGCCCCACGCACCATCCGGACAGGCAGCTTTCGTTGGATTCGCAGGGATCCAGGAAGCAGCCCTCGCCCGGCTCACAGCCCGGCTCCAGGGTCTCCGGTGGGATCACCATGTCGCCCAGGGTTGGCGTGTCGTCGTCAGCCGTGTCCATGCCCGTGTCCGGGAGATCGTGGTCCGGCTGGACATCGTCGGGGATCCATCCGTCGCCGGTGATCGTGTCCCCCGGGGGCTCGGTGGTATCCGTTGCTGTAGTGTCGCCGGCGCCGGCGCAGGCGGTCAAAGTGGTCATGAGGAGGACCAGGAAGAACAGGTGTTTCATTGCAGTCTCCTTCGAGAGGTGTCCGGCACAGGATACCCTCGTTCATGGTGTGGAATCAATGCAGCACGCTGGCGAATAAGGTATGCTGTTCCGGTTCAAGCAGCGGAGAGTGGGATGATCGTGTACTGGCTCCGAATATCCACGGTGCTCCTGGTCGGGTTTGGCGCGCTGTCCTGTGGCCGGCCGAACCCTTCGGACGGCGAGTGGTCTCCGGATGTTCCATCAGTCGACGCATCTCACGAGGTCGATGCCTTCGTCCCCCAATGTCGCGGGGACGGCGAGTGCGGCGCAGACGAGATCTGCCGTGGAGGGCTCTGTCGCCCTCCTGTCTACCCAGCCACGCTCCCCGCCGCGACCCAGCGGGCGACGTACGAATTGAACGCCGATAACATCCTTATCAGCGGCAGGGAGATTCGTCCTGCGGGTGTTGCGGTCTTCGTCGGTACACAGCCGAACCGACTTGTTCTGACCCCCGACGGTCGGTACGCGATCACCAACGACGCTACCTGGGGCTCCAAGACCCTGGTCCTGGGGGAGGACGCGCAGGGAGATCTCGGTGATCACTTCCTTCGCGTCATCGATCTCGAGGCCATGGAGGTGGTCTCGGAGGTGGCCCCGGATGAGGGGCGGCTCTGGCACGGCCTCGCCATCCACGACGGCCCCGACGGGTGGCGGGTCTACGCGACCAACGGGAGCGGGAACGGGCTGCACGAGTTCTCCCTGAACGGGGACGGGCAGCTGGTCTGGCTGCGTACGATACCTCTCCTTGGTTGCTACACCACCGACGTGGTCCTGGACGCAGCGGGGGCGCGGGCCTGGGTCACCTGCCTCACCAGCATGGTGCTCGAACTAAAGGGCCGGGTGATGGCGGTGGACCTGGAGTCCGAGATGGTCATCGGGACATCCAGCCCCCTCATGGGGGCCTTCTCCCTCCACCTGGCGGCGGACGTCGAGACCCTCTTCGTCGCCAGCATCGCTCTGGAGGTCCGGAGCCCGGCTGGGGACCCGGTCTGGGCCCTCGATCCCGAGACCCTGGAGGTGCTGGCGACGCTGAACGTCGGCCTGGGGCCCGAGGGCATGGTGCGGGATACGGAGACCGGGGATCTCTGGGTGGCCTGCAACCGTACGGATGATCTCTGGCGCCTGGATCCGGCGTCCCTGCAGGTCCTCGACTCCCTCTCTCTCCACGAGGAACCCCTGGCCCTCAAGGGCATGTATCCGGTCTGGCTGGATCTGGACCCGGAGTCCCGGATGCTCTATGCAGCCCTCTCCCACGAGAACGCAGTCGGTGTCGTTGACCTGGAGACCCGAACCCTGGAGGGTTTCATCCCCACGGGCTGGTACCCCAACGACGTCAAGGTCTCTCCGGACGGGAGCTTCCTGGTCGTCTCAAACGGTCGCGGTGTGGGGGATGGTCCGGCTGATTGGCCCGGCCCCGACCACTACCCTTCGGGGCGCGCCCTCCGCGGGACGATCTCGCGCATCGAGGTCCCCACGGCGACGGAGCTGGCCGTGTACAGCGCCATCGTCGCAGAGGCGAACGACCGGCAGAGCCGCTACTTCGACTTCAGCCTCGGCAACGACACCCCCCTGCCCGACCCGGGTGAGCCCCCGGGGAGCCCGGCCATCGAGCACGTCTTCTTCATCCTCAAGGAGAATTTTTCATTTGATTGCGCCTACGGCGACCACGATGGAGACGTGGACGGGAACCCGGACTGGGTCCTCTGGACCGAAGACGTCATCCCGGAGCAACGGAAGCTGGCCCGGGAGTTCGTGCTCCTCGACAACTTCTATTGCCTCGCCGACTCTAGTCTGGACGGCCATCAGTGGGCCGCCGCGGGCATCGAGACCGACTTCTTCGAAAAGTACAATTGGTTCTCATCCGATTTCGGCACCATCGGGGCGTCGGTGACCCCGGGGTCATCCCCGGAGTCCCTCCACATCATGGCGCATCTCGTGGCCCAGGGCTTCGACGTCCTCGGGTTCGGGGGTCACGAGAACTTCGGCCTGGAGATGGTCTCCAAATATGCGCCCTACGTCGTGATGGACTTCGTCAACAACATTGTGGACGACGTCACCGACGTCTCCCGCGCGGAGATCTTCCAGGAGGAGTTCGCTGCCCGGGTCGAGGCGGGCACGGTCCCGGCGTTCTCGTGGATCTTCCTGGGGAACAACCACGCCTTCGGCCTCAAAGAGGGCCAGCCGGTCCCGGAGTACTGGGTGGGCGAGAACG
Organism: uncultured Myxococcales bacterium; assembly: GCA_964576155.1. Taxonomy (GTDB): domain Bacteria; phylum Myxococcota_A; class UBA9042; order CAIXZC01; family CAIXZC01; genus CAZNWW01. The sequence goes on from CAZNWW010000280.1 coordinate 2,640, forward strand.
ACAAGGCCGTGGGTATGGTCGTCGGCGCCATCGCCGAGAGCCCCGCGTGGGCGAAATCCCTGATCATCATCACCGAGGATGACGCCCAGTCCGGAGACGACCACGTGGACAAGCACCGGAGCCCGACCCTCCTGGTGAGCCCCTGGGTTCGCCGCGGCTACGTCTCCCACGTGGTGTACACAATCAACAACCTCCACAAGACCGTGGAGCTGCTCCTCGGATCGTCACCCATGCATCGCCTCGATGATAGCGCCGTGGGCATGTACGACGTCTTCCTGGCCCGTCCCGACCTCACCCCCTACGAGCCGATCCTGAGGGACGTGCCCCGGACGATCTACGACGGCCGGGACCGGGAGCTCACCGAGATGAGCGCGCGGATGGACTGGTCGGAGATCGACAGGAACCAGGACGCGAACGTGTTGTACTGGAGGTACCGCAAAGGCTCCGAGCCACCTCGCGGGGCTTGGCGCTAACCCGCCGGCACGCAGTCCAGATTCGGGATGACGAGGGCGCTGGGAGTGCATGTGAGGAGATCGGAGATCACCTGGAACACGAAGAAGTCCGCGTCCTCGAGCGCCTGGGGTGGGTTGCCGAACTCATATGCGTGGCTGCTGGTGACCTCCTCGCGGATGAGTGAAATGTAACTCGCACCGCCGTCAGCGCAATCCGGGCAACCATAGACGCCCTGTAGGTTCACGCCGACCAGGGCCTCGGCCAGGGCAATTGATTCTTCCAGGCCTGCAGCGGTCAGGACGCCGCTGTTGTCGGTGAAGATCGTGTCGTCCCAGCCCGAGGTCACTACGTGGGCGGCTGGGCCGTCCAGGGTCAGGTCGGATTTGCAGGCGCCCCAGCACATGCCGAAGGATGACCCGCCGCCGGTGATGGCGGTCTCGTCGTGGGGCGCGGCGTCGACCTCGGCGATATCAGGGACATCGGGGATGTCACCGGCGTCCCAGGCGTCGGAGACGTCCACAGGTGCCGGCGCGTCTGGGGCCAGGTCTCCGGGCTCGGCCGCGTCCTCCCCGGCCACCACGTCTTGTGAGGGTTCGAGGGTGTCCTGGCTCGGTGGCGCCCATGTGTCGTCCTCGAGCGTGGGTGCATCGATCCCGCCGGTGTGCACGCCGTTGCCCTCTTTTCCCTCCGGCGAGGGCTGGGGGTTGGACTCCAGGCACCCGGGCAGGAGGAGGATGATGAGGAGGATTGGGGGTAGACGTTTCATGTTCTGTGTCCTCTCGGTGTTTCGGGGATAAGATACTGGTATCTGCGTGTGAGGTCCAGAGCGCGGGGTTTGGGATCTCTGCACGGGGCTGCCCCCCATCCCCCTCCGCGGTCGCTTTGCTCTGCTCCGGGGACTTCCCCCAACAAGGGGGGAAGCGGGCGCGTCGTACCAAGCGTGAACGACGGAGCGGCTGTATCGCTGCTACCCATTGGCTGAACACGGAAAACCCTCCCCCCTTGTTGGGGGAGGTGCCGGCATAGCCGGCGGAGGGGGGCTGCCCCGTGCAGAGATCCTGTCTTCGAAGGTCATTATTGAACAGCAACTCTAGCGAGAGTACAGTTATCTAGTACCACAAGAAAAGGAGCCCCAGATGAACCAACTCCAGAAGGTGCTGATTCGGGCCGTGGTCCTGATCACCTTGGTCGCCGGAGGCCAGGGCTGCGACCGCGACCGGGCCGGGAGAGGACACCGAGACCGAACCGGGTGAGGACACGGAGATCGGACCTGGGGAGGACACAGGGATCGGACCGGGGGAGGACACCACCGTTTACATCGATGGCGGCGGGGACGAAACCACCACGACGCCGGACACGACTGGGGATGTCCTCATGGTATCTGACACGGAGGGTGACTCCTACCATGGCGGGGACTCCTACTACGGTGGAGACTCATACTACTACTACGGGGACTACTATTATGGCTGGGACTCCTACTACAGCGGGGATTCCTACACCGGTCCATACGAAAACGACTGGGAGCTGGTCATGATCATGGACTACCCGGGCAATACCGTTTACACCTGCAATAAAGGCAATCCAGGCGCGGACATCGATGCTGTTGAGCTATATCGACAGGGCGACCTCTACGGCTGGGCCATCAGCGTCGAGGCGCTGGAAACTTCTAACTGGGGCGTCGATTGGCCCTGCGACAACATCGACAACAAAATGGACGATCCGGACGAGATGCTGGGTCAGGCCGACGGCCTCGCCAGCTTTGAGGACGGCTTCTCCGGCTACTTCTCCCTCAACGGTCGCGTGGCCTTCCTGCTCATGTCCGAGATCCTGGAGAACGGTGACGAGTTGGTGTTCTTTGAGATGTTCAATGCGCTCAACCCTGACGAGATTATCGAGGACTACCAGGTCTACCTCGGTTACTACACCGACGACGGCGACATGACCTTCACCGACGAGGCCTTCACCGACTGGAACACCGGCACCGTGGTCGGCACAATCACAGACCTCTGGTAGGGCTTACTCCCGAGTGCGCAGGGCCGTGATTGGCTCCAGGGCCGCGGCCCGGCGGGCGGGGTGGATTCCGAAGACCAGACCGATCGCAACCGAGACCCCCGTGGAGAGCATCGCCGCGTCCGTGGAGAAGTCCGCCCGGGCCCACCCCATGTGGTTGGTGAGGTGCACGATGCCTCCCCCCGCCAGGATCCCGACCAGCGCCCCGAAGAAGGACAGGAGGGCTGCCTCCGACAGGAACTGGACCATGATGTCCTCCCGGCGGGCCCCAACCGCGCGACGGAGGCCGATCTCCCAGCGTCGTTCCCTCACGGACATGAGCATGACGGCGAGGATTCCGATCCCCGCCACGACCAGGGAGATAGCGCCGACGCCGGTGGTGGTCTCAGTGGAGAGGACCCGGCCCACGGCGCGTTGGAGACGGGATATGGAGAGGAGCCGGTCCAGGCGGGCCTGGAGGAGCCCGAGACGGGCGTTGGCCCGTCCTGCCTGTGCGGCGAGGACCTCACCGATGGTCCCGATGCCGGCCTTG
>CAZNWW010000280.1:5644-5955 GCA_964576155.1 uncultured Myxococcales bacterium
TAGTCTGCCTCTGCCAGCGCCACCGCTTCTTCTGCCGCCTCGAGGAGAGCGGCCATGGCTTTGGTGGTCGCCGCGGTGTCCAGGGCGGCCAGACGATGCTGGTAGTCGGCCTGCCGGATCAGATCCTCCACCGCGTCCCGGGTCCATTGGGCGCCCTGGAGTCCGAGCCAGGCCTCCTCGACATCCAGGGCCACGTCCAGCAGCGTCGTCCGTTGACGAAGCTCTGCCGTATCCAGACGTGCCCGGGCACCGTCGAGGGTTCCCCGGCGGCTACCGTCGAAGTTCAGGTTCGTTAGAAGAAGGATAGAGCA
>CAZNWW010000281.1:0-4183 GCA_964576155.1 uncultured Myxococcales bacterium
GGAGGCACCACGGGAGGCGGGAAGACGGGAGGCGGGAGGCGGGAGGCGGGATGGCCTGCCGCTGTGCAACGGAAGGGCCTGGTGCCCTGCGACGGCCTGTACTTTCATCACATAGGCGTCATTCCAGCCGGCCATGCACCCAGAGGGCATCAGTAGGGTCTCCTTTCGACCACCCTGTCGGTGAGGAGGTAACACCTTCCGAAGATCATGAAACCGAGACCACGTCAAGGGGATTTAGATGCGCTCGCCCTGCGCCGCAGTCCCAATCTACTTGACACATACGCTCATGCAAGCAAGGCTGAAAGGTGCCCTCCCTCATTTCTAGATCTTGCGGTTCTGGTACAGTTTTTCATATGGAGGTTCCGCATGTCTATGCAGTCATTGCTTCGCAAGCTCGGGCTCTCGGCCGTTCTGGCGGCTTTGGCGATGGGGTGTGTCGACCCGTCTGATGTCACCCTCGACGTTCCGCCCACGGACGTGTTCGAGACGATCACTGGCGACGGCTGGTTCGACGGCTTCATCGACCTGATGACCGAGATCGAGGACGACATCGTTTGCATCCCCGCCTGCGAAGGCACGGAATGTGGGGACGACGGCTGCAACGGCACGGCCTGCGGGAAGTGCGCCCAGGACCTCGTCTGCATCGACTTCGTCTGCGTACCGGACTGCGACGCGGCCTGCGAGGGCCTCGAGTGCGGTCCCGCCGGCGGGGACGGCGAGTGCGACTGCGGGGTCTGCGACGAGACGACCCCTGCACCAAGGATGACATGTGCGAGGCCGGCGTCTGTGTGGCGACGCCGGTGATCTGCGACGACGACAACCTCTGCACCGACGACTCATGCGACCCGGACACCGGGGACTGCGTCTTCGAGCCCACCGACGTGGACTGCGACGACAACGACGTGTGCACCGTGGACGACCAATGCGCGGACGGCGCCTGCGCGGGGATAGCGGTAGACTGCGGCTGCGAGACCGACACGGACTGCGACGACCTCGAAGACGGTGACCTCTGCAACGGGACCTTGTTCTGCGACACCACCCTTCAACCTAACGTCTGCAAGGTGGACCCGGCCACGATCATCGAGTGCCCGGATCCCGGCGCGGACGACCCGGACGCACCCTGCCTGCAGCCCGAATGCGGCGGCGCCGAATGCCCCGCCCTGAGTGAGACCGAGGACTGCGTACTCGCCTCCGGCACGGACTGCGAGGACGGCACATCCCCTGCACCGCGTTCGAGGCCTGCAACGGCAACGGAACATGCACTGGCGGCATCCCCGTTGACGGGTTCTGCAACGACCAGGACGCTTGCACCACCAACGCCTGCGACCCGACCAACCCCGCAGCCGACGAGAACGGCTGCGTCTACACCAACGCCCCTGCGGACTGCGAGGTCTCCAGCTGGTCACCCTGGTCGACCTGTGCCAACAACGACGACACCTGCGCGGGGACACAGATGCACACCCGCACCGTGACCCAGCAGCCCTCCTGCGGCGGCGCAGCCTGCCCGGCTCTGGAGGATACCCAGACCTGCAACATAGCCCAGGGTTCCGACTGCGACGACGGCGACGACTGCACCCAGGACGGATGCACCGCAAACGGAGTCCAGTACCAATGCACCAATGCATACATCTGCGAAGGTACGCTGGTGATCAACGAGGTCGACTACGACCAGGTCGGCTTCGACACCATGGAGTTCGTGGAGCTCTACAACCCGACCCAGGGCGACGTGGACCTGGACGAGTACACACTCGAGATGGTCAACGGCTCCACCGGCCAGGTTTACGCCACCTACGACCTGAGCGACGCGGAGCCCATGCTCGGACCCACCGAGCTCCTGGTCATCGGCTCCCAGGACGTGCTGGCCACGATCCCCACGGAGGTCGTCTCCATGGAGCTCACCAACTGGATCCAGAACGGCGCGCCGGACGGGATCCGGATCGTCGAGGCGGTCGGCGGCGCGCTGGTGGATGGTCTCGCGTACGAAGGGAGCATGGTCGGCACGGGCGAAGGCGCGCAGGCGCCTGCCGATCTGCCTGACATGTCGACCTCCATCGGCCGCTGCCCCGACGGCGCTGACACCGACGACAACTGGACCGACTTCGACCTCCTCACCACCCCCACCCCCGATGTGGCCAACGACTGCGACAACCCGCTGCCGGTGGACTGCGAGGTCAGCGATTGGAGCGATTGGTCGACCTGCACCGAGACCTGCGGCGGCGGCACCCGGACCCGCACCCGCTCGATCGAACTCCCGGCCAAGGACGGCGGCGCGGCCTGCCCCGCCCTCGAGGAGACCCAGGATTGCAACACCCAGTCCTGCTTCGGCGCGTGCTGCGTTCAGACTGAGTGTTCTCTCCTGACTCCGACCGAGTGTCAGAACGCAAACGGCGAATGGGACGGCGGGACGAGCTGTTCTCCTGATCCCTGCGAGGACGTTGAACTCTGCAACGAGGCGATCGAAATCGGGTTGGTCCAGGGCAGTCACGAAATTTCTAGTATCTCCAACTACGGCGCCGGCGACGACGTGTTCCTGCCCGGCGGTTCCTGCACGGGCCTGCCTGGGGATGTCGGAGCGGGTGGTGAAGATCTCGTCTACCACTTCGGCTTCGAGTCTTATGCTGAGTATTCCACGATTTACCTCTATTGCAGCCAGTGTTTTTACCTGGGCCTAGAAATGACTATGTATGTAGTCAGCGAATGTGGCGATGTCGTGAACACTTGCGTCAGCGGGCCGACAGACAGCGGTGAGAGCTACATTACGATCGAGGGATACCAACTGGATCCGCCTATGGAGGATGGTGAAATGTACTACCTGATCATCGACGGACTCTACTGGGGAGAGACACCGGCGATGGATCTCTATTTCATGTTGATGTAGCCACGTTAGCGGTCGCAGAGGAGACGGAGATCGAGTAAAATCCATCGAAAGACATCAACTCAGAATTCGAACCGGATGCAGGGAAAGAAAGAAAAGCTCAGCTTGCAAAATGTATCGGCCGGGCTGGTGGCCGGACTGGTGCTGGGGATCCTCAATGTCGCCATCTGTGTAGCCTTCGGTGCGTTGATATTCTCCGGCGACCTCGGGCAATGGATGTCGGTGGGGATCGGGTTGTCCTTGTTCGGGGCCCTTCTCATCGGCGGGATCGTTGCGCTCTTCAGCTCATATTCCGGTATGATCGCAACCCCCCAGGATATCCCATCCACCATCCTGGCCTTGGTGGCGTCGGCAATAGCGCTCAACCTGGGAGAGACCTCACCGGAGGCGGTGCTGCCCACGATCATCGCCGCCATCGCATCCACCGCGCTGCTCACCGGAGTCTTCTTCTTCCTCCTGGGACACTTCAGGCTGGGGAACCTGGTCAGGTTCATTCCCTACCCTGTGATCGGCGGATTCCTGGCGGGAATAGGCTGGCTGCTGGTCATCGGTGGCATCGGGGTCATGACCGGCTCTTCGGGGGACGAAGGGCTGTTGTCGATTGTGACCTCGCCGGATCTCCTGCTCAGGTGGCTGCCGGGATTGGCCTTCGGAGGACTGCTCCTGGTCGTCTCCAAGGTCACCAGGCATTTTCTCAGCATACCCCTCGTCCTCCTGGGAGGAGTGTTCGCATTCTACCTGGCGATTCATCTGGCGGGGATGACCCCCGGCGATGCCGAGACCACAGGCTGGCTCCTTGGACCGTTTCCCGACGCTGGTCTCTGGGAACCTCTGGAGCCTTCGACCATAGGACAGGTGGACTGGAAGGCGCTGTTCGGAAACGCAGGAAACCTCTGCACCATCCTGGTGATGAGCATCATCTCGATATTGCTCAACGCCAGCGGTATGGAATTGGCTCTGCGCCAGGACATCGATCTGAATCGTGAGCTCAAGGTTGCGGGTATCGCCAATGTCCTGAGCGCCGCGGGTTCGGGGGTCTCGGGCTATCACGCTTTGTCCAACACGATGCTGGCGTCGCGGCTCGGCGGGCCTGGCCGTATGGTCGGGGTGATGGCCGCGCTCATCTGTGGTCTCGCGTTGTTTTTCGGTGCAGGCTTCATGGGGTACTTCCCCAAGCTCGTCGCCGGAGGTCTGTTGATATTCCTCGGCCTGCTCTTCCTCACCGAGTGGGTACTGGAGGCCTATCGCAGGTTGCCCCGGACCGACTACTGCATCGTGCTGGTGATCCTGGTGGTCATCGTCTCTGTC
>CAZNWW010000281.1:4193-5949 GCA_964576155.1 uncultured Myxococcales bacterium
GGCATGGCGCTGGCTGTTACTGTCTTCCTGGTGAAATACAGCAGGGTGGAGATCGTGAAGCATGCGTTGAGTGGTGCGGGCTACCAGTGGCGGGTGGAGCGCTCCCAGAGCAAGCGCAAGTTGTTGGAGAAGGAGGGCGGCCGGATTCAGATTCTGGTGCTCCAGGGCTACGTGTTCTTCGGAACCGCCAACAACCTCCTGAACGCGGTGAGAGAGCTCGCAGCAGGTGATCAGGTCGAACAACTCGACTACGTCATCCTCGACTTCCGCCTGGTGAGCGGGGTTGATTCTTCCGCGGTCAGCAGCTTCGTCCGAGCGGGCCAGCTCGCCGAGACACAGGGATTCACTGTTCTCTTCACCCAGCTGAAGCCGGATTGGTCCGAGCTGCTCCACCAGGGACTGGAAGCAGGAGACGGAGGCAGGTGCGTGAAGTTCTTCGAGGATCTGGACAGCGGGATGGAATGGTGTGAAGACAGGATCCTCGAATCTGCAGAGCCGCCGGGCCAGGCCAAGACAAGATCAACCAGGACCGAACTGCGCATGATGTTTCCAGGTCGCTTGATCGAACGGGCCATGAGCTTCTTCGAGACACAGGGATTTCAGGAGGGCGAAGCGCTGATGCGCCAGGGAAGGCCTTCGGACTCCATGTACTTCATCGACTCCGGAGGGGTCACCGTGAGCATGGACACGGGCGACGGACCACCGGTGCGGCTGCAGACCCTGCGAGCAGGCACGGTGGTGGGTGAGATCGGGCTCTATGTAGGGGGCGTACGGACTGCATCGGTGATAGCAGACGAGCCCACCATCGCCCATCGCCTCACGGTCGGCGGGCTGGACAAGATGTCCCGGGAAGACCCGGAAGCCGGAGCGGCCTTTCACAGGTATGTCGTGAGAATGCTCGCAGAGAGGCTCGCCGCCACCGACCGGATGGTCAGATACCTGCTCTGATGGGGTGCCTCCCCATGGATTCGGGATTCGGGATCATTGCCCGCACGTGATCAGCGCTGACGCCTTGTCATAGGGATCCAGCGGATCCTCCCAGCAATGGCGGCCATGGTCATGGATCGCCCCGGTGCATCCCGGGCTGTGGTAGGTCACCGTCGCGGCGGGGCCGCAGGGCAGGCCGTAGAACTGCTGGCAAATCTCCTCGCCGGTCAGCCACGCCTTCTCGGGTCCCTCGAAGCAGAAGACCCCGCCCTGGATGCCGACGCACTCCCCGCCCTGACACCACATGCCATCGCCGCAGCTCGTCTGGTCCGCGGCGTCGGTGTGGACACAGCCTGCGTCCTCGACGCACTCGTCCCCGGTGCAGGGATCCCCATCGTCGCAGCTCATCGTGCCCTGGCCCGGTGCGCAGGTCCCGTCCAGGCAGAGGTCCCCCTCGGTGCACGGGTCGCCGTCGTCGCAGGACCCGTCCTTGGGAGAGAAGACGCACCCCGCGTCGGGCTGACAGCTCCCGGTCTGGCATGGATTATCCGTAGTGCACTGGAGCTGTGGGCCGCCCACGCAGCCCCCCTGTACGCACACGTCGCCGGTGGTGCACAGGTCGTCGTCGTCGCAGGGCAGGGTGTTGTCCGTGAACACGCAGCCAGTCTGAGGGTCACAGGCGTCGTCGGTGCATGGTTCGGCGTCGTCGCACACCATCGCCTCGCCGCCTGCGCAGGCGCCCTGGACACATAGATCGATCGTCGTGCACGCGTCTAGGTCATCGCAGGACGCGCTGTTGAACGCGAAGACACAGCCGCTGATCGGGTCG
>CAZNWW010000282.1:0-5928 GCA_964576155.1 uncultured Myxococcales bacterium
CAGCATGTAGACGGCCTCTGACTCCACCTCGAAGCTCACGAGCAGGCGTAGAACTACGACGCACAGGAAGCCGAAGACCAGGTTCGACAATGGCCCCGCGGCTGCGGTGAGCATCATGCCCGTGCGCATGGTCACCTTGCGGGTGAAGTTCATCGGGTTCACCGGCACGGGCTTGGCCCAACCGAAGAAGAAGTTGGAGCTGGAGATCACCGCCAGCGCGGGAAGGATCAACGTGCCGAAGGGATCGATGTGCGCGGCGGGGTTGAGGGTCAGACGTCCCTGGTTCATTGCGGTGCGATCACCCAGCCAGAATGCAGCCTGGGCGTGCATGAACTCGTGAACGCTGAGCGCCATTATCATCGGCACCAGCACCATCACGAAATCAACGATGAAGCTCCCGCCCATCTCCATCCCCTCACCGCGTCCGCCGCGGGCTCCCCTACGGTATGGGTCCGCCTCAGGAAGTCAAGAACCGATGCCCTGAATCCCGCATCGCTCCTTGCTCGGACGCGTTCGAGCTTGACACTCGGGAAGCCACGTGTAGCATGACCGCCGAAACTAACTAACCAGTTAATCAGGCTGCCATGCCGACGAAGACCACACGCACCCGAATTCTGGACTGCGCCGAAGCTCTCTTTGCCGAGCGTGGCTTCGCCGCGACCCGCACCAAGGACATCGCCAAGGAGGTCGGGGTCAACACCGCGATGATCCATTACTACTTCGACACCAAGGAGAAGCTCCTGGTCTCGGTCATCGACCGGATCATGGCGGATCTGGCGGCGGTCCTGGCAGAGATCGACTTCGACGCGCTCTCCTGGGAGGAGCGCCTCGAGGAGTTCGTCGGATCCTACTTCGACTACGTCCGCGCGCACCCGAACCTCTCCAGACTCACCCGCATGGCCGCGGGCATCAGGAATCATTCGATGCTCGAGGAGCAGATCGCCGACTTCTTCGGTCCTCTGCTCCATGCCGGCGTCGGCTTCATCCAGGCGGGTATCGACGCAGGGTGCTTCCGGCCCCTCGATCCCGAGCAGCTCGTCCTCTCCCTGTATTGCGCGACGGTGTCGTGGTTCTCCGATGCCCGGTTCCTCTCCCTGCTCGTAGGTCACGACATCGAACGTGAAGAAATCGTCTCTGATCGGCGCAAGCACATCATCGAACTCGCCTTCAGGGCAGTCGGCGCCAACAAGGAGTCCACCCCATGACCAATAAACGTATACGCCTCGGCATCGACGCGGGCGCGCTCTACACGAAGGCAGCGGTCCTCGACGACAACGGTCGCATCCTCTATTCCTCCATGGAGCCCCATCACGGTGAGGTGATCACCTCAATCCGAAGTGCCGCAGAAGCCGCCGCGTCCCACGGCCCGTTCACCGCCGTCGGGCTTGTGGGCGCGCAAATCGAGGCCGCCGCACGGCGTCTGGACCTGCCGGTTCAGGATCCGGTGGCATGCCTCATAGACGCGGTCCTGCATCTCCATCCCGGTACCCGACACGTCGTCGACATCGGCGGCAGCTCCCTCTCCATGGCTACCCTGGGCGCGGACGGCTCGTTCCAGGGATTCGACAGCAACACCCTCTGCGCAGCCGGGACCGGGAGCTTCCTCGACGAACAGGCCGAGCGCCTCGGCATCTCCTACGATGACCTCGCCTCGCTCCCCACGGTAGCGTCCCCACCCGCGGTGGCGGCGCGCTGCGCGGTCTTCGCCAAGTCGGACCTGATCCATCGGCAGCAGGAGGGTCATGGACGCCCGGCCCTGTGGAGCGGCCTGTGTCGCGGCCTCGCGCAGACAATCGTCATGACTCTCTTCAAGGGCAAACGTCCCCTCGGGCCAATCGCCCTGGTCGGTGGCGTGGCCAGGAACCCCGAGGTGGTCTCCTGGATCTCTCGGGAGCTTGACGAGGATATCCACGTCCCCCGGTCGCCCGCCCTCATCGGCGCGGTGGGCGCCGCCCGCCTGGCGGCCGAGTCCGTAGACGCCGCAGCCTGGTCTGAGCTCAGGGAGGATGGCGAGGCAGCAGCCCAGTCCGAGCGACGTCCGCCCCTCACGCTGAAGCGGTCCACCTACCCCTCCTTCGAGGTCGAGAAGGACTACGTGGACGACGTGGGCAACGAGGTCCGCATCTCGGCCTGGCCCTCGACCGGGCTCCTCCGGGGCGTCCTGGGCATCGACATCGGCTCTACCTCGACGAAGATCGCGCTCGTGGACGAGGACGAGCAGGTCTTGGTCGATATCTACCGCAAGACCGGTGGGGACCCGGTCGGCGCGACGAAGCTCCTCCTCGCAGCGCTCGACGACCTCGTGGTCCGCCGGGGGGCGACCCTCGAGGTCATGGGCGCCGGGACCACCGGCTCCGGTCGGAAGCTCGTCGGCGCGGTCACCCGAGCGGATCGCGTCATCAACGAGATCAGCGCCCACGTCACCGGGGCGATGTGGGTGGATCCCACAATCGCTACGATCTTCGAGATCGGCGGCCAGGACGCGAAGTACATCCACGCGAAGGACGGGCACCTCCACAACTCCAACATGAACTACGTCTGCGCAGCAGGGACGGGCAGCTTCGTCGAGGAGCTGGCCCGGAAGCTCGGGTATCAGCTGGATGAGATCGGCCCTGCCGTAGAGGGCATCTCGCCGCCCCTGACCTCGGATCGCTGCACGGTGTTCATGGAGCAGGACGCTCGGAATCTTCTCCGCTCCGGGTTCCAGCGACGGGAGGTCATGGGGGCGACCCTCTACTCTGTGGTCCGCAACTACCTCTCGAAGGTCGTAGGGGATCGTCATGTCTCCCCTGAGAAGGTCTTCTTCCAGGGCGCCACAGCGAGAAACCGCGGCCTCGTCGCGGCCTTCGAGAACCTGCTGGGCATCGAGGTGGTCGTCTCTCCTTTCTGTCATGTCATGGGCAGCGTCGGGGTAGCCCTCCTGACCCTGCGCGCCCTCCGCCGATCCGGAGAGACGAGCAGCTTCGCAGGCGTGGCCTTCGCTAACCAGGAGGTTCGTCTCCGCCAGGAGCCCTGCACCCTCTGCAACAATCACTGCGCCATCACCCACGCGGAGGTCGACGGTGTCGATGGATCCACGTCCTGGGGCTACATCTGCGGTCGCGACCCGGATGAGGACAAGGTCCGGGTTCGGGACGAGTTCGATCTCTTCCGCGAACGCAATCGCCTGTGGAGTCGTCCGTCCGAGGTGGTGCGTGCCCTTCCCAGGGATGCCCCGATCATCGGTCTGCCACGGGCGCTGCTCGCCTGGACCTATGCCCCGTTCTGGCGGGCATTCTTCGCCCGGCTCGGATACCGACTGGTCCTCTCCGGAAAGACCGACAGGAACCTTGTCGATCGTGCAAACGCCTGGGTCGGCGCGGACTATTGCTTCCCGGTGAAGCTCGCCCACGGACACCTCCGAGACCTCCTGGACGACCCGGCGGTGCCACGGGTCTTCATCCCGTACATGATCGCCGCACCGAGGAGCGAAAAGACCACAGAGTCCTATTTCTGCCCCTACAACATCGGGCTCCCCGCGATCCTTCGATCCGCAGCCGCGCTCGGCGGCGCTGATCCGGAGCGAATCCTCAGCGCCACCCTGGATCTTCGCTGGGATGAGCGGCACGGATCCCGTCGACTGCACCAGGATCTCGGCGCGGCCCTGGCCAGACCCCGGGAGGACTTCCTCGAAGCCTGGCGTTCTGCTCAGGCCGCGCAGGCGTCCTTCGAAAAGGACATCCGAGACGCCGGGCGTCGCGCCATGGAGAAGCTCCGCGCCCAGGACCGCTCCGCGGTGGTGATCCTCGGCCGGCCCTACAACGTCTTCGACCCGGGCTCGAACCTCGACCTTCCGCAGAAGATCGCCAGCCTCGGCTTGCCCGTAGTGCCCCTGGAGTATCTCCCGCTGGAGGGAGAGCACCTGGGAGAGGAGTTCCGAAACTCCTTCTGGAACTTTGGTCGCACGATCCTGGAGGGTGCTCGCCACATCGCCCGCACGCCCAACCTCTATGGGATCTACTTCAGCAACTTCTCCTGCGGACCGGATTCCTTCATGCAGACCTACGCTGAGTCGATCATGGGCGAGAAGCCCATGCTCATGCTCGAACTCGACGAGCACGGCGCGGACGCGGGATACATGACGCGGCTCGAGGCCTTCGCCGACGTGCTCAGGGCCAACGAGATCCAGAAGGTCCCGGCATCCTCATTCCATCCGCCGCCCGGCGACAAGGCCTCGCTCAAGGGCCGCACCCTCTGGTTGCCGGCCATGCACGAGGCAGGCACACCCTTCGCAGCCGCAGCCCTTCGGGCAAGCGGCTATGATTCCCAGCCCCTCCCCGTCGAGGACCAGGAGGCGTTCGAGCTGGGTCGGACCCACACCCGTGGTGGGGAATGCCTGCCCTGCCCGGCGACCCTGGGCACTTTCCTCAAAGTGGTCCAGGACCGGGGTGGAGATCCTTCGAAGCACGCACTGTTCATGCCCACCGCGTCGGGCCCGTGCCGGTTCGGACAGTACTGCACCCTCAACCGAATCATCTTTGACCGTTTGGGCTGGGACGACGTCCCCATCGTGTCCTGGACCTCGACGAACTCTTACGACGGGACCGATCTGAAGACCCGCCGCTACATGTGGACCGCCCTCGTCCTCGGCGACCTTCTGTTCAAGATGCGGTGCCGCACTCGGCCCTACGAGCTTGAGGCAGGGGCTACGGAGGCGACCTATGTCGAGTGGCGTGATCGGATCACCCAGGGGATCGAAGTTCGGGGAGATCTCCTCGCGCTCGTGCGAGGGGCTCGGGACGAGTTCCTCTCGATCCCCAGACATGACGAATTACGCCCATTGGTTGGCATCGTCGGTGAGATCTATGTCCGACAGAACGCGTTCACCAACCAGGATGTCGTCCGACGCATCGAGGCGGCCGGCGGGGAGGCCTGGAACGCACCCATCTCGGAGTGGCTGATCTACACGGCGTACTTGGAGTCCTGGCTCCTTCGTGAGCGCAAAGGGAGCCTAATGGATCGCATCTCCGCCCACCTGAGGAATCGATTCTTCGAGCGTGACGAGGCCTCCTGGCAGCGCCACGCCTCGCCCCTCCTCGACGATCGCGTGGAGCCCGCTATCGGCGGGACCCTCCAGGAGGGCGGCGCCTGGTTCCCCATGGAGTTCGAGGGCGAGTCCATCCTGACCGTGGGCCGAGCCATCGAGTTCATGAAGGCCGGCGCGTCCCTGGTAGTGAACGCTGCGCCCTTCGGCTGCATGCCGGGTACGATGACCGCTGGCGTCTTCCAGGAGATCGAACGCTCCTATGGGATCCCCGTGGCCAACATGTTCTACGATGGCGAGGGAGACCTCAACGTGCGTATCGGTACCTACCTGGCGAACCTGAAATCGCGAAGTCCTCGCCGTTCCATCAGCAGGCAGGCTTGACGACCTGCCGCCCGAGGGTATGCTGGTCTCTGTACCACTGACCTACAGTTGAAGAGAAGATGGGAGACGATCACGAAAACCCCCGCCTGACGGGTACCTGCGCAGCGGCCGGGTGAGCGGCTAAGCTCGGCGCCGCCGAGCTGGCGCAGGTCCTGCGCCGCCTCACTCCGCAGCGGGATGCCCGGATGATCCTGGGCTTCGAGACCGGGGACGACGCGTCCGTGGTCCTGATAGGGGAGGACCGCGCGCTGGTCTCCAGCGTCGATCTCTTCACCCCCATCGTGGACGACCCTTACACCTTCGGGCAGATCACCGCTGCCAACTCCCTCTCGGATCTCTATGCCATGGGCGCCACTCCGCTGAGCGGACTCTGCATCCTGTGTTTCTCACCGGAGCTCTTCGGCCCCGAGGTCCCCGCGGCCATCATCCAGGGCGCAATAGACAAGGGTACAGAGGGCGGCGCGCTGATCGGCGGCGGACATACGGTGAAATCCACACAGACCATGTTCGGCCTCGCCGTC
>CAZNWW010000283.1:0-5917 GCA_964576155.1 uncultured Myxococcales bacterium
CTACGTGTGTATTGACTTGGAAGCTCGCCCCCGCCGGCTGCCCGAACGGATCCAGGTGCCGCGCCACGACGCCGAACGCGTTCCCGTCCCCTGCGGACTGGTGCCACACCACGACGACGCTGCCATCGGCCAGGGAGGCAATCGCAGGTCGCTTCCCGCCGAATCCGTCCACGGGGAGGTTCACCGGGATCTCGGGGCCGGGCTCGGCGTCCACCCCGCTGAACCGTCGCGCAAAGATCCCCAGGGACTCCCCGTCGGGGTGGTGCTCCTCCCAGACGACCATGAATCCATCTCCCGCCGACGCCACGTCGGGATGATCCTGGTCGAGGAGGGTTCCGTCGTTAACCAGGAACTCCGGTCCCATGGCCTGGCCGCCGGTGTCATAGCGTCGACCGAACACGTCCCGCCCCTTGCCGACCAGGTGCGCGCTCTGCCAGACCACCACAAAGCCGCCGCCCGGCAGGGCTGCCACTGCGGCTTCTTCCTGGTCATCCTCCCAGCCGGTGTTCACCTGCACCTCGTCCCCCAGCGGCGCGCCCAACGGACCGAAGATCCGGGCGAAGACCCCGGTCCCCATCCCGTCCTGCCCCTGGCTGGTCCACGCGGCGGCAAAGCCGCCACCGATCAGGGTGGCGGCAGCGGGCTGGGTCTGGTGGAGCGCGGTCCAACCGTTCACGATGAACTCGACGACCATGCAGGGGGGCTCGCAGCCGTCCCCTGGGATTGAGTTTCCGTCGTCACACTCCTCGGTTCCGCAGACCAGTCCGTCTCCACAGACCATCGCCACCGCTCCGGTGCACGTCTCTCCCTGGCAGGTCGTCTCCGGGGTACAGGGATCACCGTCATCACAGGGCTGGCCCTCCATGTCGCAGGGCTCCTCCTCTTCGAGGGGCGGGCAGTCCGCGCCGCCATCGACGGGTGGTTGTACGACCTCCCGGGTCCGGGTCCGGATGCCCGTCGTACAAGACCCGGTACACTGATTCCACGGGGACCATGGCCCCACCTCACAGTCCACGGGGACGCAGTCTTGGGTGTTGCACGATTCGGTCTCCTCGATAGAAGGGCAGGGTGCGCCGCCGCAGGATGGCTCTACCAGCACGGAGCGGGTCCGGGTCCGGAGGCCGCCGCCGCAGTCCGCGTCGCAAGGCCCCCAGGGCCCCCAGTCGTCCACGACACAGTCCACCGGCTGGTCCTGGTGCAGGCAGCCCTGGCCGGGCACGCAGATGTCAGTGGTGCAGGGGATCCCGTCGTCGCAGACAGCGTCCTCGGCCACGCCGACACAGATCCCTGCGACGCAGATGTCTCCCATGGTGCAGGCCGTGCCGTCAGCGCACGCCTGGCCGTCCGTGGAGCAGGGCTCGGTCTCCTCCAGGGGCGGGCAGGGTGCCCCCCCCGCCTGAGGGAACTGGGTCACCGTCCTGATCCGGCTGTGCGCCCCTGCGCTGCAGTCGCCCACGCACTCGCTCCACTCCGACCACTCGGAGACGATACAGTCCAGGGGACAGGGGAACGTATTACAAGGCTCGCTCTCCTCCAGGGGAGGGCAGGGCGCGCCGCCGCAGCCCTGTTCCACCAGCACGGCGCGGGTTCGGGTCTGGAGGCCGCCGCCGCAGTCCGCGTCGCAGGAGCTCCAGGGGCCCCAATCGTCCACGACGCAGTCCGTGGGCTGACCCTGGTACAGGCAGCCCTGATCCGGCAGGCATGAGTCCGTGGTGCAGGGGACTCCATCGTCGCAGGCTGCGTCGTCCGGCTCGTTGGTGCATCCGGCCACGGGATCGCAGTCGTCCGCGGTGCAGGGGATCTCGTCGTCGCAGGCAGCGTCTTCGGGGGTATTGGTGCAACCCGATAGCGGATCGCAAGCATCCCCCGTGCACGGGACCTGATCGTCGCAAGCATCATCATCGGGAGTGTAGACGCAGCCGACGTCGGTCTCACAGCTGTCCGCGGTGCAGGCGACCTGGTCGTCGCACGCCAGGGCCTCGCCGCCCTGGCACGTTCCCTGGTCACAGACATCGTCCGTGGTGCAGGGATCCCCGTCGTCGCATGCGAGGGTGTTTGGCGTGTGCAGGCAGTCCTCCTGGCCGTCGCAGGCGTCGTCGGTGCAGGGGTTCTCGTCATTGCAGAGCAGGTCGTCGGTGTCTCCGTCGCAGTCGTCGTCGAGCCCGTTGCACACATCGGGGGAGGCCGATGTCCCCTCGCAGTCCGAGAGCCCGTCGTCCGTGCAGGCCCGGGTCCCCGGGCAGACTCCGTGTTCGTTCGACAACGTGCAGACCGTGTCGAGGCCGAGGGCTATGGACTTGTCAGTGCAGAGACATTCATCTCCGTACGGGATGCATTGCTTGCTCGCTGAATCGTCCCTCGAGGGTATCTCCTGGCAGAGGTACTCCTCGGGGCAGTCCCCGTCGGCCTGGCAGTACCCACCACAGAATCGCCCCTCCGCACCATAGTCCACGCAGAGGTCGTCCTGGCCCCCGGGGCTCGTGCAGTCGTCGTCCTCGACGCAGGGCTTGCAGAGGTTCGCGTGGATCGAGACACAGATCCCCAGGGTCTCTCCTCCACCTCCAATGATCTCTTTACAGGTCCACCCCTGGGGACAGTCACCGCAGCCGCCCCCGCAGACCCCTTCTCCGAGGTGCTCCAGGCAGATCCCCGACGCGCATTCGGAGTCGTCCGCACACGGCGCCATGAACGGTTGGTCCCGGACCGGCGGAGCGTCCTCCCGCCCGGCGTCCCACCCGTCCCGCGGCTCGACGTCCCCGTCCCGCCCGTCGGTCAGGCTGCGAAAACTCCAGTCGAGTTCTTCGTTGGTGTCGGACCCGTCGGGGTGGAGGTTCTTCCCGACACCACCCTGGCATCCGAGCAGGACCACAATCAGGTAGACGAAGGATGTTCTTCGCATGACTAGTCGGCCCCCGGAAAAAAAACGCCTACGATTGCAATTCTACCGCCATTCCTAGGGTGAATAGTAGTTCCAATTCTGTTTCTGGCGCCGGTAGTGCTGCTGTTCCCAGTAGCGCTCCGATGTTGTCGTTGCTCTCGTCGTTCCAGAACACCCGGATCTCACCGGACAGGTCCACGGTGATCACCTCCTCCCGGTGGTCTCCGCTGATGTCCGCCGCATAGACCCGGACCGCTTCCCCGTCGAAGACCTGCTTGAACTCCCCGGTCAACGGATCGACGATCGCCGCCGCTTCGTCCACGTGCCGCTCCTTGAGCACGATCTCCTGCCTGGGATCACCGTCCCAGTCGATCCGACAGACCTCCTCGATCCCATCGATGTACCAGCCCTCGGGCTTGGTCTCGTTCACGACCCAGGACGCGATCAACGCGCCGTCCGCGCCGAACACCCACGGTGCCTGGCCGCATGCGGAGCGGCAGAACACCTCCAGGCCCTCCTTGGCTGGCTCGAAGTCACCCACCGCACGATGCAGACGAACTCGTTAGTCTCCCAGATTGTTTCCCCGGTGTCCAGGCGGATCGCACGAACTTCGGTCTGGCTGAGTTGGAGCAGCGCGTCCCGGTCCCCCAGGCCTGGCTGTCCTGGGGATTCTGGAACCCGAGCAGGTAGTCTTCATCGTCGGTCCAGGTCGTGACCCCGGTGTTCTTCATCCGGATGGTGACCATGAACTTGGAGCCGATCGTGACCGCGAGGGGGACGTCCTGGGAAACAAAGGCTGCGTCGTTTCCAGAGCAGGTCTCACAGTCGGCGCCTAAGTCCGCGGGTCGAGGTCCGGCCTCGACCGGGATGTCAGGCGTCTCCGGCCCGGTCTCCGCCATGCTGGAGTCAAAGACGTCCCATTTCGGAACGTCGGCAACCCCACCATCCCCGTCCGCTTCCGCCGGCCCCATGGGTCTTCACATCGTCAAGATCGTAGGACCGTCCCCTTCGCTTCCTGTTCTTTGATAGCATCCAGGAGTATCGTGATGAAGTCTCGGTAGCCTGGAAGGCGCTGGAAAATCGCCTCCGCTACGCCCTCGTGATAGGTATGAACCGTGCGGTTTCGATCGTCGGTCATCTCAAGTGCAACGAGGGTCGCCTCTTCGTCGATGAGTTTCACCTTGAAGCAGCTCTTGAAGCATGCCTTGGGAGACGCACAGACATTGCCCTCGTGGACCCGCAGATACTCCTTCGCCAGTTTCCATGCTACCTCGAAGGTGTACTCGAAGCGCTGGATCGCGGCGTCCCTGACGATGACGGAGCGGGGCTCGTCGAGGATCTCCCGAAGCGTCTCCAGCGCGCGTGCGGCGTCATTCTTCAGCAACTCTAGCTTCTCCAAATGATCCCCTCCTGGATCACCTGTCTCATGAATGTGGGGTTCACCTCACATAGATCAACCAGATCCACCGTGTATGGGATATTTAGCTCCTCGAGTTTTTCCCGCAGATCCGCGAGGAGCCCGTTGGAAAATCCCACCTCGGAGAGCACCCCCACATCAATGTCTGACCGACGATGCGCGGTCCCCACGGCTCGAGAGCCGAACAGCACTACCTTTACAGACGACATGCCGTCCAGCGCATCCAGCACGGTCCGTCGCACCTTGTCCAGACTGTCAGCAGCGATAGTCACTCGGATCCACTCCCCTGGCCGTCTAACTATTGACCATGCTCCCGCCGAGGCGCCGGCTTGTCAATCATCTTTGGGGAATGCACTTTTCTCCCCATGATACCGAGTCCACTTGAGTCAAAGAAATAGTCATCCGGCAGATTCTGACCCCATTCTCATTCGTCATCGGGATCAGCTGGGAGGTTGGCCATCTCGAGGACGGCGCGTACGGCCCAGGGCTTGTCTTTGAGGACGCCCGGGAGCCAGGAGGGTGGGGCGTCGTAGTCGAAGACTGCGTTCACCGTATTGCCGTGCTCGGGGAGATTGATCCGGACCCACGGGACCCCACCCTCCACTGCTGCGCGGATCATCTCGTCGGTGTGCATGTTGTGGTACCAGGCCGGTCCCCCGCCGGGCCAGCCGTCGGGGTGGTGGAAGTCCGCAGCCACGTGGGACTCGCCCGGCGGTTGTGCGTGGTCCCATGTTGCCTGGAGCCGGACGTAGTATCCCCGGAAGCCGCCGATGAGCTCGCGGGCTTCCCGCTCCGCCCACCAGGCCAGGTTCTCCGCTGAGTCGTCCTGCCAGGTGGCGAGGCTCGGGAAGATCCCTTTCACGGTGTCGTACTTCTGCATGTCCCCGGCCAGGAACGGCGGCCCGTGGCAGGTAACGAAACTCCACGACGGTCCCTCGCCATCTACCAGGTACTTGATCGGCGCCTCGGGGTGGCGGCCAGCACAGCCCGCGCCCATTGTAATGCCGTAGGACTGGGTCCGCAGGCCCACGTTGTCCGGGATCACGTATGGGAGCCCTGCGGCCCAGGTCACCACCTCGCAGAGGTCATCCTGGGTCGCTGTTCCGTTGAAGTCCTCCTCGCCCTCCGAGGCCTTGTCGTCGGGGATGCCCTCCAGGACCCGCCCCGCCGCGTTGAAGCCCACCACAACCATGCCGGCCTCCGCCAGGAGCCGAGGCTCTTCCCCGCCGGCGATCTCCATCCGTCCGGGGTTGATCCCGCCGGGGACCTGCACCACCGCAGGGAAGCAGAGTTCGGGGTTGAGGGCTGGATCAGGCCTGCGGATCATCCCCTCGAGCCGGACCCCCCGGGAGGTCTCGAAAGCGAACTCCTCCAGTACCGTCGGGTAGGGGTCGGTGACCGGCCCGTCCGGCGGAACCGCCGGGGTGCATACCACCGACGGGCTGCCGTCGGTGACCTCGCCCGCGTCCGTCTCCACGTCGGGCGTCGGCTCGCCGGGGGCCACGCAGCACTCGCAGAGGAGCAGGCACGCGAGCAAGTGGCGGGGTCTGACCCCTTGTCCTCTGGCCGCACGGTCGAGGCCGACGACCGGGAGGGCCTGGAGCGCCTCTGCCGCTATGGCC
>CAZNWW010000284.1:0-5910 GCA_964576155.1 uncultured Myxococcales bacterium
GGCCGCCCGGTCGGGGCTGTTCCCCGCGCCGGCCATGATCCGGGGCAGGTCGTGGTTGGAGAGGAAGATCCCCCAATGCGCGCCCTCGGGCAGAGGCTTGTCTACCTGTGCATAGGCCTCGGCCAGGGTCCACGGGTTGTTGATGAGGAACGTGGCCTGCATGGCGATGGTCAGGCTCTGGCTGAAGCTCATGTGGAACTCGTCGGCTCCGTCGCCGAAGTACTCTGCGGTGGGTCCGGGCCCGGCCCAGGCCTCTGCGAGCATGGCCCGACCGTCGTATTCGTCCAGAACCCCGCGCAGGGTCTTCAGGAACGTGTGGGTCTGGGGATGGTCGTCGCACAGGAATTTTTCACTCGGGGTGCCGGGGAGATCCTCGTATAGGGTGGTGATTGCGTCCACCCGGAAACCGTCCGCGCCGCGCTCGAGCCAGAACCGGGCGACGTCCCGCATGGCGTCCGCCACCGCAGGGTTGCGGTAGTTCAGGTCGGGCTGCTCGGGGTAGAAGCGGTGGAAGTAGTACGCGCCCGTGGTCGGATCCAGGGCCCAGGGGTCTTCACCGAAGACCGCCGCGTTGATGGGTGGGCAATGGTACGCGGGCGTGTCGGCCCAGACGTACCAGTCCCGCTTCGGGTCGTCCGGGCTCGATCGAGAGGCCTGGAACCAGGGGTGCTCGATGGAGGTGTGGTTGAGGACAAGGTCGCCCCACACCCGGATCCCCCGGGCGTGGGCCTCCTCCAGGAGCAGGTCCCAGTCTTCGAGGGTGCCGTACTCGGAGGCTACGTCGGTGTAGTCGGCCACGTCGTAGCCCGAGTCGAAGTAGGGTGTGGGGTAGAAGGGCGAGAGCCAGATAGCGTCGACGCCGAGGGAGGCGATGTGGTCCAACTTCTCGATGACCCCGGGGAGGTCACCGATCCCGTCGCCGTCAGAGTCCCGGAAGGAGCGCACCCAGAGGTGGTAGAACACCGCGTCCCGGTACCAATTGATATCCTTGAGCCGGTAGGGCGGGCCAGCCCCGGCGATGTCGGTGGTGTCCGTCGCGGCGCCCTGCGTGTCCGGCACTGTCCCCACGGGGGAACACCCCGAAAGAAGGACGAGCGCCGCCCATATCGCCACCCGACTGACCCGCATTCTGCTTCCCCTTTCCCTGGGAACTCTACCATAGGATGGGTGTCGGTGCTTCTCCGACGGTGGACGATCCGGAGGTTCCCATGGATGCATCCTCGCGGCGCAACAACACGATGTTCTGGGGGTTTGCCCTGGCTGCGCTGGGTTGGATGGTGTTCTTCTTCGCAGCCTTCTTTGCGCTTGGAGATCCGCCCCCAGGCCCCGAGTACGAGGCCCTCATCGCTAAAAAAGTCGCCTGGACCCGAGGCCTCTTCGTCGTGGGTCTGGCGATTGAGTCCGTGGCCTTCTCCATGGGCCTCATGTCGACCCGTCGCACACCCTGGCGGGCTGCGGCGATCCTGCTCCTCTCCGGTTTCTGGTTGTTTTTTGCGGGCCGCGCGTTGCTTGCGTCCTGGTTTCTCGCCTGATTCCTATTGAGGCGGCGGCGTCCAGCCGCCGAGGTCTTCCTCGAGCCAGCGGGCCGCGGCGATGGAGAGGTGGTCCCGGCCATGGGACGCAACGACCTGGACACCCAGGGGCAGGCCGCGCCGGTCCAGGCCCAGGGGCACCTGGGTCACGGGCAGCTCCAATGCGTTGAAGATGGCTGTGTACACCCACTGGAACGGCGGGAGGAGCGGCGTGTGGTGCCGCGGCGCCGGCCTGGTGTACGGGGGGTAGAGGAGGAGGCCGTCGTCTCCGAGGAGGTCCGAGATCTCCCGCTTGAGCGCCAGCCCCCGCCGCATCCAGCGGGCGCTGCGGCCCGGTGAAAGACCCTCGACGCTCTCGAGGAGGCCGAGGCCGATGGCCGGAAGGGTGTGGGGTGAGCGGCCCGTGGCCCAGCGCAGGAGTTCCCGCCCCGCGGAGACCTCCGGGCCGCCGCCCATGAGGGACTTGAAGCTGGGGCCTCCGGCCAGGCGAAGCATGGATGACCAGATCTCCAGGGAATGACGGAGGCCCTCGATTCGAAGCTCCTCGACCACAGCCCCCCGTGCTGCAAGCGCATCCGCTGCTCGTCGCTGGGCAGTGCGGAGCACGGGCGCAACGGACAACCAGCCGTTGTCCGGCACAACGAACACCCTCAGCTTGTCTGCCGTAACCTGGTCCGGATCGCCGAGGCGCCATGGCACCGTTTGCGGGTCCTCGGGATCCGGTCCGGCGATGATCCGCAGGAGCGGCATCAGGTCTGCGGCCCGCCTGCACATGGGGCCCGTGACCAGGTATCGAGAACCCTCGTTGGTCGCGTTCGGGAACTGTCCCAGGTTGGGCACCAGGCCGCCAGTGGCCTTGTGGCCGAAGACACCGCAGAAGAACGCGGGCATCCGGATTGAGCCGCCAACGTCCGAGCCCAGACCGAAGGGCGCAGCCCCCGCGCCCAGAAGGGCTCCTTCCCCGCCGGAGGATCCGCCGACGGTGCGGGCGGGATCGTAGGGGTTGCGGGTGAGGCCGTAGACCCGGTTGTTGCTCTCCATCCACATGCAGAGCTCAGAGATGTTGGTCACGCCCAGGGGGATGGCGCCCGCATTGCGCAGCCGCCGTACCGCGACCGCGTCCCGGTCCGCGATGCGCCCGATCCTGGAGACGAGCCCCGAGGTGTTGGGCATGCCCTCGAGCGCGAAGGCCTCCTTGATCGTACACGGGACCCCGAGGAGGGGCGGGAGGTCGCCCCCCCGTGCAGCCCGCCGGTCCGCGACCTCCGCCTCGCGACGGGCCGCGCCGAATCGATCCTGAACCATCGCGTTGAGCGTGGGGTTCACAGCATCGATCCGGGCGATAGCAGCTTCCACCACGTCCGCAGCGCGGACCTCTCCGTGCCGGATCAGACCAGCGATCTCGATGGCGGACCGGGTCAGGATCTCGTCCATGGACACCTCGCCCTTCGAGAGTACCCGCGGCGGCGCCGCTTGCAACCGCCGCGACTGGTCGGTTAGGCTTGGGGCCTGCCCGAGGAGGCGCCGTGGGGGGGATCCCGAAGGCCGAGCAACGAAGCGTAGTGGAGCGATTCGCGCGCCACGTGAACCGGGGCCAGGTAGCGTACCTGCGGGCGGGGCATCTGGACGTGCTGGAGACCGCACGGCGGGGGATCGGCTTCGTGGACGGCTTCACCGGCCGGCCCATGGTCGACGCGTTCACCTCCGCGGGTTGCTTCAACGTGGGCCGCGGCAACCCCAGGGTCAGGGCTGCGGTTCGCGAGGCCCTGGAGACCTGGGACTGCGGGACCCCCGGGCTGGACAGTTCCCCTCGCCGCGCCTTGCGGGTCCGCCTTGCCAAGATAGCCCCCGGGGATCTGGACCAGGTCCTCCTCTGCGCCGGCGGCGGCGACGCGGTGGACGCCGCGATCAAGCTGGCCCGGGCAGCGACCGGACGCGTAGAGGTCCTCTCGACGATGAAGGCCTACCACGGGCACACGGGCTTTGCGCTCTCCGCGAACGGAAAACCCCACTACCGGGACTACTGCGAGCCCCTGTCCCCGGGGGTGGGCTTCGTGCCCTTCGGCGACCTGGACGCGGCCCGCCGCCGGGTGTCGGAGAACGCCGCCGCTGTCCTGGTGGAGCCAGTGCAAGGCGAGGCGGGGATCTTCCCCGCACCAGAGGGCTACCTCGAGGGACTCCGGCGGCTCTGCGACGCCACCGGCGCGCTCCTGATCCTCGACGAGATCCAGACGGGCTTCGGCCGCACGGGACGGCTCTTCGCGTGCGAACACTCCGGCGTGGTCCCCGATCTCATGACCCTGGCCAAGTCCATGGGCGGCGGCGTTTATCCCAGCGCGGCGCTCCTCTGGCGTGATGTTGAGCCCCTGGCCTCCTTCATCCGAGCTCACCCGGATTTCCACCGCACCACCGGGGGAGCCGAGTTGGCCTGTGCCACGTCCCTGGCTGTGATCGACGAGATCTTCGAGCGTCGCCTGTGGGAGAACGCCGCCGCAAGAGGCGCTGAGTTGCAGGAGGGCCTCGAGGACGTGCGCCGTGAGAATCCCCGGATCGTCAAGGAGGTCCGCGGGATCGGGCTCATGCTGGGCATTGAGTACATCCACGAGTTCCTGGGACCCATGATGTCCGACGGACTTGCCCGCCGGGGCGTGTTCGCCGCGTACTCGGGCAACGCGCCCCAGGTGATGCGGTTCATGGTCCCCCTCACGGTGACCCGGGACGAGGTCGTGGCCCTCCTGGACGCGATCCGTGGTGCGGTGGAGGACATGGGCCGGATCCTACCCGTGGCCCTGCCGGCTGCGAAGATCCCTGTTCTCCTGAGGCTCCTCAACAACGAACGGGTCCAGACCCGGCTCTTCGGCGCGCTCCGTTCCCTCGAGGACACGGCCACGCGCCTGTTCGGGGGGCGTTCATGAGCGGCCTCGGCTTCGACCCGGGTTTTTCAATAACTGGCGGGCAGGGTGCATGGCTCCATTCGGCTGATGGCCGCCGCATCCTGGACGGCCTTGCCGGTGACGGCATCTGCAACCTCGGTAGACGCCCCGCGGCGGTGGTGGACGCGCTCACCGCAGCCCTGGATGAGACCGACCAGGGGAATTTCCCCATGATCTCCCGAGAGAAGGCCGACCTGGCAGCGGCCCTGGCCGCATGGGCCCCGGTCGATCTGGACGCTGCGCTTTTTTCAGTAATGCGCGGCGAGGCCCTGGATGCAGCACTAAAGATAGCGCGGGGCAGCACCGGGCGCGCAACCCTGGTGAGCGCCTCCGGCGCCTGGTACGGGGAGACAGGCTTCGCGCTGAGCCTCTCGGATCGGCCCGACCGGGACCTGTACGGCCCCCTGATTCCACAAACCCGCCTAGTCCCTTTCGGGGATCTGGCCGGGGCCCAGGCCGAGCTGGACCGGGGCGCGGCCGCGTTCGTGATCGAGCCGATCCAGGCTGAGCACCACGCCCGGGAGGCCGAACCCGGCTATCTCCAGGGTCTGCGGGATCTCTGCGACCGCACAGGCGCGCTCCTGGTTCTTGATGAGACCTGGACCGGCTTCGGTCGGACGGGGCATCGCCTGGCGTGCAGTCGGGCCGGGGTGGTGCCGGACATCCTTGTCCTCGGCGAGGCCCTGGGCGCGGGGGTCTTCCCGATCGCCGCTACCCTCCTGAGCCGGAAGGTGAATCGGTTCATGGAGGCCCACCCCCTGATCCACCTCTCCACCTTCGGCGGCTCGGACCTGGGTTGTCGGACGGCGCTGGCAGCTCTGGAAACCTATGAACAGGAGCGCGCCTGGGACCGAGCCGCGCAGGCCGGCGCGCGGCTCCGGGAGGGCCTCGAGATGATCCGATCCCGCCGCCCCGGCGTTGCCCCCACCGTGGCTGGTCGTGGTCTCCTCCTATCCCTGGACATGGGGACCACGGACCGGGCGAAGGCCTTCTGTCGGGCCGCGGCGGGCGCAGGACTCCTGGTGCGGCCCGAGCGCCTGATCCCCCGGGGGGTGCTCCTGGCGCCGAGCCTCCTCGTCACCGACGACGAGGTGTCCCAAATTCTTACAGCGATCGATACGGCCCTGGTCGCGCTGGAGAACGCATGAAGGCGCTCTTTGTCGAGAACCGCCTGGACCGCTTCGCTGCGGGCAAGGCAGTGAAGATGGTCTCTCGGATGGCCGCGATGGGTCCCCTGTCGCCCGTGCGTTACACGTCGGTCCCCGAGCCCACCCTCCCGGGCCCCCGGTGGCTCAAGGTCCGCAACCGGGCCTGCGGTCTTTGCGGCACCGACGTCCATCTCATGGCCCTGGACCTTGACCCCCGCAGCTTCCCCGCCGCCCTCCCGGGTCTCCCCCGGGTTTACCTGGGCCACGAGGTTCTCGCAACAGTGGAAGAGGTGGGGG
>CAZNWW010000285.1:0-2442 GCA_964576155.1 uncultured Myxococcales bacterium
TCCACACGGCCGGCAGATCACTGAGAGCCGGCGGGAGCAACACGGTCCAAGCCTCGCCGTCCCAACTCATCAACGTCCCGGCGGTCCCGGTCATGAGCGTCTCTCCGGTCTGCGGCACGAACCAGAAATCCAGGATGTCCGCACCGGTGCCGCTAACGGTCTGGGTCCACCAATCCCCCGCCGGCTCGACAAAGAGACCACTCTTCGCGCCGATGAGCGGTGCGCCGCTCACCGTGGTCGCGGTGATGAGATCCGCGTCGATGCTCACCAGGCTCCACACACCCTCCTCGTACCGGGCCCAGCGACCCTGGGCGCTCACGAGCCAGAGGGCGGCGTCTTCCCCCACGACGTGGCCGGTGATCGCCGTCCAGTCAGTGGCGCCCCAGGAGTCCAACTCCGTCACCTGGATCCAGAACTCTCCGTTGTAATGCTGGAGCATTCCATCGTCCCCTGCGAGCCAGACCGCGTCTTCGCCAAGACCCCAGATCGTCCGAATGCTCGCTCCACCGAGGACCTGGGAGAACCAGGTGTTCCCGTCCCAATGGAGCAGGGAGCCGGTCTTCCCGACGACCCAGACGTCCTCCGGACCGGAGCCCCAGATCGCGTACAGGGCCTCCGAAGTGGGGAGCTGCTGCAGGGTCCAGGTGGCGCCGTCGAAGAACACCACCTTCCCGCCCTGGCCCACGGCCCAGACATGGAATGGATCCGAGCCCCAGATATCGTAAAGACGCCCGGACCAGGGCACGTCGTCGCCGAGGTCCACAGGGGCCCAGGAATCTCCGTCATAGTGGAGGACCGTGGCGTTGTCACCCACCGCGTAGACGTCCTCAGATTCGAAGCCGAAGAGACCCTCGAGGTCGGTGTAGAAACCCGTGAGCATGGGCTGGAAGACCGTCCCGTTGTAATGGAGGACCTTGCCCCCCTCGCCCACCAGGTAGGCGTGGGTCTTGCCGCCCTGGGTCCAGGTCCAGAGATCGTTCAGCGTCGCCGCGCTGCCCGTGTCGCCCAGGAGCCAATGTTCCCCGTCCCATCGGAGTGTAGTCCCGTCGGGCCCTATACCATGGGGGTCACCACCGAACTCCTCGAGGAGGAGGGACATCCCGGGCCGGTCACACCCGCCCCCGTCGACGATACAGGGAGGGGTCCGCCAGCCCCACTGCCGGCAAGCGCCATCCCCACAACCGAGGGGCACGCACTCGTCAATGATCTCCATGGGGTTTTTGCAAGAATCAGCGGACCAGAGCACATCCCCCTGGCAGAGGTTCATGGCGTCTGGGACGCAGGAGCAGATGCCGTCCTCGCAGGACTGGTCCTCGGGGCAGGGCGTGAGCGCCTTGGCCATGCAACCGGAGTCCTCGTCAAGAACGCAGGTCCATGAGGTTACCCCGCCCCCGCCGCAGCCCACCTCGGCATCTTCGCAGAGATCGACGCAGCCACCCGCGCCGGCCTGGAGAGCCTCGACCTGGGCCTGGAGCGCAACGATCTGGCCGGCCAGCTCCGCGTTCTGCGTCTGCAGGTCCTGGAGGAGCGCGGCCAACTCATCGGAGATAGCGTCCAGGTCGGCCTGCACAGCGACGTCCTCCTCCGAGAGACCGCCCACCTGATCAGCCGAGTCAGCGTGGGCCGCCTGATCACAGATCACAGCAGCCGCAGCGTCCTGTGCGCTCAGGGCCCAAGGCACTGAGCCGAGGGGCGTTCGCGGGGCGAGCTCCTCGCCCCCGTCCACCGTAAGGGCGAGGAAGAGCGCGTTCTCCTGCTCGAAGAGCCCTCCGAATGCCTGGAGGGAGCCCAAGGGCAGCACGAAGAAGCCGCCACTCACGGCGACCTGGCCGTGGCTCTCCTCCCAGAGCGGACTTCCCCCCGCAGCGGTGTCATAGAGGCGCGCCTGAAATACATGGGCGCCGCTCAACCCCGCACCGTCCGCGTCGGTGATGTAGCCCTGGAAGTAGAAGACCTCCGGGGGGTCGGCCGAGGCCGGGCCCACGAGCCCGACAATCAGCGCCAAGAGTACGAGGGCAGGAATCAGATGCCGTCTCACCACATCCTCCTCAAGAATCATTCGCAACAGGTGCCCCACGGAACACCGGAAGCACCCAATGAACGCCGTCCCCGGACGGGACGCCGTTGCCAGGACGGATCCCGCCTATCACTCTGACCTCACCGTCGGTAGAGGCCGATGCGCCGCCCGTGATCCAGACCCGAAAGATCGGGCCCTGGACCGGAGGCTGGACGCCGTCGGGACCCAGTGTGTCTGCGCCGAGGCCATCTGCACCAGGGTTGTCGCCGCCACTATCCATGCCGGAGACATCTCCGCGGAGGAAGTCCCATCCGCCTGCACCGTCGATGAGCGGGGTGTGGCCGTCGTCCTCTCCTGATGGCCCGAAGGCCTCGGTGCATCCAAGAACCAGGACGAACGCGAAGGCCGCCATCGAGAAGCCCCAT
>CAZNWW010000285.1:2452-5905 GCA_964576155.1 uncultured Myxococcales bacterium
CAGGCTCCCTGGAAGAGCCGCTCCCCGAACCTCGGTTCGAGGCCGGCACGCTGGATCTTCTCAGCGGTGCGATCCCGGGCGTAGTCGAAGCGGTGGTGCGTAAACTCACCTGTCTCCGTGTCGTAGAGCCCGAAGCACCCCAGCGGGTTATGGTCCCGGGGTTGGCCGATGCTCCCGACGTTGATGATCAGCTTGCTGTCGTCATCCGCAATGAGGGGTTTCCCAGACACATCCTTGGCTTTGTCCTTGGTCAGGCGGAAGGCCTTGGTAAGGTGGGAGTGCCCGATGAGGGTCACCCGCATCAGCCGATCGTAGATCCGCGTGTGGGTGATCGCGTCCTCTTTGCGAACCACGTAGAAGTAGCCGCTCGGCACGATGGGCGCCGAGTGGAACAGGCCCAGGCCTTCGCTGGAGCGAATGTTGGTATAAGGCAGGGAGTAGAGCCAACGCAGGTTGTCCTCATCGAGCTGCCGACGAGTCCAGGCGATCGCGTCCCTGGCCGCGTCATAGTAGTACTCCGTGCTCATCGCGCCGATGACCGCGGCGTCGTGGTTCCCGAGAAGGGTCACCGACGCGACCTCTCGAACTATCCGACAGCACTCGTTGGGATCCGCACCGTATCCGACCACGTCGCCCAGGCAGACTATGTCGTCTACCTGCTCCTTCCGCAGCCAATCGACAGCGACCTCCAGTGCCTCGAGGTTCGCATGGATATCCGAAACAACTCCGTACCTCATCAAGTCGATCCTCCGCAGAAGTCCCCCTATTCTAGCTTTCGGTCTCCCGGACGCAAGTTCGGTTTGCTTTGCCCCCTCCCGCCGGTATCATTCCTGAGTGTTCCGACCCTGGAGGTTCGATGCCCCGGCGCCTCGTCGTCATCCCGCTGTTCCTGGCGTTGCTCGTCGCGTCCGCCGCAGCTGCGCAGCCGCGCTACCGCCCGAAAACAGGGCCCGAATGGCGCGACAAATACCTCAACATCGGCGCCGGACTCACCGGTGTGCTGTTCCACAAGAAGAAAGGAAGCGACATCATCGGCCCCACGGATCGCCTCGTCGGAACATTCAGCATGCAGACCGGGATCTGGTACATCATGGGAGATCTCCGGGTGTCCACCGATCCGTCGTTCGACTTCGGCGTCGGGGGTTTCTTCCGGCTGGGCTCTGTCTGGCAGGGTTGGTTCGTGATGTCCCCGCTCCTGTTTGTCCGGATCGGCGAGCACCATATCCGTATCGGGAACACCGACAAGTACCGCAGAGATCCCGTTACCCAGTTCGGGGGCGGCCTCCGCCTGGAGTACCTCATGTTCCACAGCACCCTGGGCTTCTTCGTCGAAGCTCGCCAGACCTTCCACGACCCCCTCGATACCACCATGACCTTTGGTGTTTCCTGGTCACCGCTGATGGCATTGGAGTTACGCGACCGCTGGGATTGACTGATAATCTGCGTTAGATCGAACACTCGAAGGCGAAGAGTGACATATTATACTTGCACGTGAGGCCCTGCGCTTCGCAGTCCTGGAAGTAGAGGATGTCCTCGTCGCAGAACCAGAGGACGTTGTCGTAACAGCTCCCTGTGGCCGGGACCCACCCGCAGTCCGCGCCCTGGTTGGGGTTGCAGAGCCCGGAGACGCAGTCCCATCCCCCCGGGCAGTCACCGCAGGTGCCGTAGCAGCCGTCGTACCCGCACTCTTTTGGGTTTCCGTTCGGGAACTCGCATTGGGGTTCGCAGCCCTGCTTGCATTCGTAGACCCCCTCCTGCGCGTCGAACCCGCACCAGAAGTCCTCGCCGAAGCCCTTGCAGTCTACCTCCACCAGCGCGTTCTCCACGCATTGGATCAGGATGTTCTGCCCCTGACACTTGCCCACCTCGGGCTCCACGTCGTCGCAGGGGTGAGGTTCGCAGACCTGCGCGTCGGTGCAGATCTCGTTGCCGGGGCAGATGCCGCAGCTGCCGCCGCAGTTGTCGGGACCGCATTCCTTGTCCGCGCAGTTGATCTCGTGGTCACAGATGGGGTTGCACTTCCCGGCCTCGTTGCAGAAGAACTCCTCATCGCACTCGCCGCAGGACTCGTCGCACTCCGGATCAGGCCCACACTCCCTGTCGGAGCAATCCGCGTAGCAGTCCTCGACGCAGACGCCGGATTTGCACTCGAACCCGAAACCACAGACCCCGCAGAGGCTCCCGCAGCCATCGGCCCCGCAGTCCTTCGGGGTGCCGTCCTCGGTCTCGCAGTCCGGCACGCAGACTCCGTCCACATACTGGTCCGGGTCGGTGTCCGGCGGGAACACGATAGCGTCTCCGGGGATGTAGTCCGTGTCGTAGGCGATGGGCACGTCGTTGGGCAGAGGGACGTCGAGATCCTCGGGCATGGTGTCCTTGAAGACGTCGATCTCACCCCGATAGAGGTCCCCGGGCCACCCGTTGAAGTCCATGCCTGACGAGCCGTCCGCGTCGTTGGTGGTCTTCACCGAGCCCCCACCGCCGCAGGAAAAGCCCAGGACCAGGCTCAGCGCAACTATCGAATACAGGATCTTCCGCATGGAACGCTCCCTAGAGATCGACGCAGCCATAGCCGCCTTGACCAAAGTTGAAGTCCAGGCTGTAGCCGCAGGTCTTCAGCTCCTTCGCGAAGCAGTCGTAGCCGTAGAGCTTCCCGCCGGAGCAGAACCACCACTCGTGATCGAAGCAGGCCCCTACGGTTGTTTCGATCCAGGAGCATTCGGCGCCGGGACCGGGGCGGCAGGCGTTACCCAGGCAGCCCCAGCCGTTCGGGCAGACCCCACACCATCCCCAGCAGCCGTCGGTGCCGCATTCCTTGATTTCTCCCTCACCGTCGAGGCAGCTTGGCACGCAAGGCTGCTCGGGGACGCAGTTGTACTCCCCGATCTCCTCGTCCCAGGCGCACATGTGATCCTGGATTGTGAGGCAGTTGGTCTCCACCACCTCGAGGTTCACGCATTTTTGGAGGGCGTACTCGCCCACGCAGGCGCCCTTCACGCCGATTTCGCCGCAGGGATGCGGGATACACTGACCCTCCGTGCAGTACTCCACGGGCCCGCAGTAGCCGCACACCACACCGCAGCCGTCCAGGCCGCACGTGATGCCTTCGCACGAGCCCGTGCAACCGGATCCATAGCAGATGCCGTCCGCGCCGCAGTTGCTGCTGCCCATGCAGAACCCGCAGTAGCCGCCGCAACCGTCGGGGCCGCATTGCTTGAAGCCGCCGTCCGGCGTGGTGCAGTTGAGCCCGCAGGGGTCCTCCAGGCACTCCCCTTCGATAGTGCAGATCAGCCCGTAGGCGCAGAACCCGCAGAGGCCGCCGCAGCCGTCAGGGCCGCAGAACTTGCCGTTGCAGTCCGGTACGCAGTCGACGCAGACAGCGTCGCGACATTGCGTGCCCACGTCACAGAGCCCGCAGAGGCCGCCGCAGCCGTCCGGGCCGCAGGCCTTGCC
>CAZNWW010000286.1:0-5904 GCA_964576155.1 uncultured Myxococcales bacterium
CGGTAGCGCTGGGGAAGGCGCAATCGGCCCTGTGGTTCCACAGCGGGTTGTAGTCCATGGTCGCATCCACTGCGGTGTAGACCGCGGTCGGGTACTTGTCAGCGTACTCCTTGATGCGGCCGCGACGGACGTTCTTGAGATCCATGACCCAGGCCAGCTTCTCGCGGTCGATCCCGGCCTCGTCGAAGATGTAGCCGCTGGAGTCAGAGAAGGAGACCGGCTTCGCACCCAGGTCCAGGCACTTCTCGCAGGTGTACTGCGACACGTTGCCCGATCCGGAGATCAGCGCAGTCTTGCCCTCCAGGGTTTCGCCGCGGGTGGCGAGCATCTCGGCAGCGAAGTAGGTCGCGCCGTAGCCCGTGGCTTCGGGCCGGATCAGGGAGCCGCCCCAGTTTCGGCCCTTGCCGGTGAGCACGCCCGTGAACTCATTGCGCAGCTTCTTGTACATCCCGAACAGGAAGCCGATCTCGCGGCCGCCGACGCCGATGTCGCCCGCGGGGATGTCAGTGTTCGGACCGATGTGGCGGAACAACTCCATCATAAAGCTCTGGGTGAACTTCATGACCTCGTTGTCGGACTTTCTCTTGGGGTTGAAGTCCGAGCCGCCCTTGCCGCCGCCCATGGGCAGGGTGGTGAGGGAGTTCTTCAGGACCTGCTCGAAGGCCAGGAACTTCAGGATGCCCAGGTTCACCGAAGGGTGGAAGCGGAGGCCGCCCTTGTAGGGGCCGATCGCGCTGTTCATCTCGATACGGAAGCCGCGGTTGACCTGGACCTCGCCGTCGTCGTCCAGCCATGGCACCCGGAACATAATCACACGCTCAGGCTCACAGATCCGCTCAAGGATCTTGGCCTTCTTGTAATGCGGGTTCATCTCGAGGTAGGGAAGCAATGACTCCACCACCTCCTGCACGGCTTGATGGAACTCGGGCTCCGCAGGATTGTTAGCAATGATCTTCTCCATGAACGCTGAGACGGCCTCGGACATGTTCTTACCTCGCATGAATTGGGTTCCGATTGTCACGCCTTCCGTACTGAAGACGACGGCAACCTATATAAAAACAGGACAGGAAAGCAAACGAAATCTTCGCCCTCGGAAAAAAAGATATCTCCCAGTAAACACCTGGACTTTGAGGTATTCAGATAACCTCGATCCGTCTCCCTGGTCGCAGTATCACGCCTACCCCGCTACGGGAGTCCACAGCGACCTCGAGGGGTTCATCGAAGGAGAGGTGTCGAAGGTGGGGGGTCTCGCTCTCCGCGGCGCAGGCGTCGAGCCAGTCCAGGGCCAGCACTCCAGGTGCCTCGCCTGCAAAATTCACCGTGAAGTACCCGATGCCAAGGGAGGTGATGTTCTGGAAGAAGTGCGTCCCCTGCGAAGGCTCGACGCTGATATCATCCAGGTCGGTCTCCACGAAGCAACCGACCTGGGACACCTGGGACCATGACACCGGGATGCCGAGCCAGCGATCCGCTGTGCCCCATCGCCCGGGCCCCACCAGGATATAGCGCCGTCCAGCGGCCTTCAGGGAAGCGTTGAGCTT
Source organism: uncultured Myxococcales bacterium (assembly GCA_964576155.1). Taxonomy (GTDB): domain Bacteria; phylum Myxococcota_A; class UBA9042; order CAIXZC01; family CAIXZC01; genus CAZNWW01. The sequence continues at coordinate 1,542 of CAZNWW010000286.1, forward strand.
TCCTACCTCCAGAACGATCTCCTCGGTCTCGCTCCGATCGAAGGTGTCCGGACGCACATAGATCAGATCCCGAATATCGTCTATGAGTCCATGACCGAGGGCCCGCCGTGACAGGCAGATCACGTCCTCGTCCAGGACCCCCTCGAGATCCACGCCGCCGATCCCTGCCCCGGCACCCAGCGGCCGGATCTGCAGGAACCCGAAGTCGTGAAGATCGTCCGGATGCTCCCTTAGATTCACTGCGTACTCCATCTCTACCGGACACGCGAACGCGGCCGACCCCAGGCCCAACAGGAAATCCAGGACCTCGCCCAAGGGAAAGAGCCCTGACTTGAGGACACCAGAGAGGGTCACCAGCGGGATCCCCGGCCGATGTATCCCTTCATAGATCACCTCGTTCTCCGCCGAGTAGACCGACCCCACCGGGCCCAGCGTTCCGTGCTTCTTCGCCACATCCAGGCCGGAGGTCACGAGGTTCCAACCAGCGTCGGGGGAGACATTACCGGAGCCGCCCGGGGTTAGGTCCAAGGCAGAGAACTCGCGCTGTGCGCTCTCCAGGGCGTCCTTGACCGAGGAGAACTGCAAGAGCCGCTTCGGGTGGCGAGGTGAAAATCGCACACAGCGGCCCCCGTCCACTACCGTATTTCCCAAGCCCAGCGCCGTGCTAGCGACGCCGTCTTCGGCGGCGACGCCCGCCACGGGATAGAAGTCTCGGGAGCGGGCGTTGCCCGCGAAGTTCGGGTAAACCAGGTCCTCGTGTCGCCGCCCCACGATCTGCTGGATCACCACGGCCATCTTCTCTTCTTCCAGTCGGTTCGGCGTGGATTCGATGTAGGCCTTCGCGTCTGCATAGAAGGTCGACGCATACACCAGCTTGATCGCTGTCAGCAGATCCCATAGCCGGATCTCGATGTTTTTGTCGTTGTTGGGGATCATGTAGGTCTGGTACACGCCGGCGAAGGGTTGGCTGGACGCGTCCTCGAGGAGGCTCGAAGAGCGCACCGCCAACGGAAACTTCACCTCCCGGAGGAATGCCATGAGGTCATGGACCGCGTCTTCGGGAAACGGTGCGGCCATGAAAGCGTCCGCTATGAAGAGATCGTTGCGCTCCTGGAGGGCAAGCTGTGTGAGACCGATGTCCTCCATGAAGGCGTCGAAAACCCCCGTGGCGAGGATCGCGGTGGGGGGCACGTTGATGTGCACCCCGGGGATGTGCTCTTCGATGCTGTATCGCGTGAAGAGGGAGTTCATGAAGGCCAGACCGCGGCCCTTCCCACCCAGGGATCCTTCTCCGATGCGGACGAACATGTTGGCGGTCTCGAGGTCCTGGTCCCGCATGAACTCGGTGACCACCCCGGCCCGGACCCTGTTCTCCCGGGTCCGGAACCGCTCGTGGAGATACGCTCTCACCGCCTCCGCGTCCTCGAACTCCTCGACCTTGCGGGGCCGCATGGCGCGGGCCAGCGCGAACTCGGTGCGCGCCATGAGCCAAGTGGAGAAGTGGTTGCGCCTTGCGTGGTAGAGGAGGACCTCCACCTGGATCTCGCCGATCGCCCGGGACATCTCTTTGAGGTTCCCGGCGCGGGCGACCTCGTGCCCATCCGAATTCCGGAACACGAAGTCCCCGAACCCCATGCTGTCACGCATGAACCCGCGGACCTCGGCGAGGAGATGCCGAGACCGCTTGTGGATGAAACGAACCCCGGCGCCCTCGGACCGTTCCCGATTTGAGGCGTCGGTAGACTGGAGAAGCACCGGCAGGTCGGGCACCGAGTTCTTGACCGCCGCAGCGAAGAGATGCCCCGCCTGGGGATCCTTGCGGCCGTGCATCGGGAATGCCACGTCGGTGATCACCCCAAGGACCTGATCCTCGAACTTCTCGAAGAGATCCATTCCTTCTTCCCAGCTGGTAGCCAGGAGGAGCTTCGGGCGTGCCCGCATCCGCAGGAGCTTCTGCATGCGGTTCGCTGTCTCGGACATGAGGAGCTGGGTCTGTCCGACCAGCTCGGTGTAGAGCATCGGGAGGTAGGAGGAGTAGAACCGGATCGAGTCCTCGATGAGGATGATCACCTGGACCCCGGCGACGTTGACGTCGTGCTCCGCGTTCAGCGCGTCCTCGACGGACTTGATCATCGCGGTGAAGAGCCGCTGATCGCCCTGCCATACAAAGACCCTGCGGAGCCCGGCGATGTTCGCTTCTTCGAGCTGCTTGAGTTCACGGGTGTTGTATGCCAGCGCCACCAGCGGCACATCCGCCACATGCGCCTGCAGCGCGGCGGCGAGCTCCTCGAGTCCCTCCTCACCGATTCGCGGCATGGAGATCACCAAGTCGAATCGCTCATCCTTGAAGAGCTGGATAGCGTCCTCCATGGTGGAAGCACGCTTCACCCGAGGCGCGTATCGGAGGCCCAGTTCGAGGTACTCAGCGAAGAGCAGCTCACCGATGCGCCCGTCCTCTTCGAAGGTGTACGCATCATAGAGGCTCGCTACCAGCAGGATGTTGTGGATACGATTTGGCATGAGCGAGTGGAACGGTACCCGCTCGTCCTCCTCCCGCTTCTCTACGATGCTCTCAATCTCTGGTGCGCGCATGACTCACCTTCAGAAGAGGGTCTTCTGGACCGGCCGCCCGGCAGGTGTGCGACCTGGCCCCTTGCTTGAATCTTCCACCACCAGGACCTTCTCGATGTCAGCGAGGAACCTGGACGGCAACGTCTCGATGATCCTCCCGAACCTACTTCGGCGCAAGGCTCGACAAAGGTAGATCCGCCGTCGGGCCCTGGTGAGTCCAACGTACAGCAGACGCCGCTCCTCTTCGAGTCCCTCCGCGCCCTCAGCGCGCTCATGAGGGATCAACCCATCCTCGAAGCCGCAGATGAACACCACCTCGTACTCGAGGCCCTTGGAGGCATGGAGGGAGAGGAGCGCCACCCGATCACCGGGGACGACGCTCTCGGCTTCGTCGAGGGTGGCCAGCGCGTACATGAGGACGCCGAGATCCATGTGGCCTGTGGGGAGGACCCGTCGCAGCACATCCCAAGCGCTCCTCTTCGCAGGATCCCCTCCCTGGCCGCCGAGGATCTCCCAAGCCGCTGCCGCTGTCGGTCGCCCTGCAGCCACCGCTTCGCGCAGCTGCACGGCGCGCTGAATAGCAGATCCCCCTCCCGCTATGGCCTCCAAGCGGGTATAGGCCAGCCGATCTTCACGGTTGATCGCAGCCGCCACCAGGGCGAGGAGGTCTCGTCTTAGCTCCTCGACACCGAGCCCCTGCCGCCCTGGACGCTGTACAGGAACGCCCAGACGTCTGAGGGCCTCCTCCGGCCCGTCCAGGGCGGCCGCCGTCCGCGCGAGCACGGCCACGTCGCCGAACCCGATCTCTGCCCCGTCGGCGCTCTCCACCCGGTCGCTGTCGAAGGAGAAGTGCGCTGTCCCTCCCACGAGCCGCTCGATGGTGTGGGCCACGAACTCCGCCTCCGCTGCCGCCGATGGGCGCACCGCCATGCGGACTTCGGGGGCTGCAATCGGGCCCGGAGGATCCTCCCACAGGTCATTCCCTTGGGTCCCTTCCCGGAACTTGCGCCCCAGGAGGAGGCCGGCGATACGCTGCACCGGTGCGGTGGAGCGATAGTTGCGTCGGAGTCCGAGGGTACGAGGCCTGCCCCAACGGGCCAGTGCCTCGAAGCAACCGGGGTCTGCGCCCCTGAATCGGTAGATCGACTGATCCGGATCACCGATGACGAAGAACGCGGCGTCCGGACCACGGAGCGCGCCCAGGAGCGTCAGCTGCGTCGGATCGATATCCTGGTACTCGTCCACCAGGATGTGGGCGTAGCGAGGACCTGCCCCGGTCTCCTCCAGCATCGCCAGGGCGCGCGAAATCAAATCATCGAGATCGACAAGGCCCAACTCGTCGAGGCGACGGCGGTACCTGACTTCGATCGATGTCTTGCCATGCACGCGCTCGATCTGATCCTGGAGCAGGAGACGATCCGCGCCGTCGACCACCCTGAGATCCCGCCCGGCCAGTTCCGAGAGCACACGCAAGGCCAGGGAGTGGAAGGTCTCTACTGCGAGCGCGTCCAACGCAGTCTCGTCGAGGGACATCCCGCCGAGCCGCGCCCGCAGCTCCCCCGCGGCCTTTCGCGTGAACGTGACCACGAGGATAGACGAGGGGTTCACGCCGTCGGAGAGGAGCCGCGCCACCCGGGCCGTGAGGACGCGGGTCTTGCCGGTGCCAGGGCCTGCGATGACCGCGAGGACGGGGTGGTTCAACTGCACCGCCGCGCGTTGCTCGGCGTTGAGATCTCTGCACGGGGTCCTCCCCCCTTCGCCCTCCGGCTCGCTGCGCTCGCCTCCGGGCACC
>CAZNWW010000287.1:0-5888 GCA_964576155.1 uncultured Myxococcales bacterium
GTTGGGGGATGAGGAGGGCACCAGCGAAGCTGGTAGAACGCTCCGGTGGAGCGTTCGGCCCGACGCAAGGCGAGGAGCTGTGCGACGAGTGCCCGGAGGCGAGCGCAGCGAACCGGAGGGCGATGGGGGGCCGTACCCGTGCAGAGACTTCGCACCCATGATCCCTATCGCAACATCCGGTGGTCCCCACCGGACGACTTGAGGTTTGATCCGGTGGATGCTATTTCATCCTGGACACCAACCCGAGGAGACGTCCATGAATCCTTCGAGTCGTATCCGATCTCTCGGCTCCTACCCCTTTGCGCGCATCGGCGCTGAGGTCTCCCGGCTCCTCGAGCAGGGGGTGGACGTCGTGGACTTCGGTGTCGGAGACCCCTCGACGCCGACGCCTCAGGTGGTCCGGGAGGCCTGCAAGCGGGGAGTGGACGTTCACGCCTCAGCCGGCTATCCGAGCTACGTTGGTCGGGGCGACTACCTGCGGGCAGTCGCCGAATGGACCGAGCGCCGCTACGGGGTCTCGCTGGAGCCCGGCCGTGAGGTGGCGGCCACCATCGGGTCCAAAGAGGCTATCTTCCACTTCCCCGAGGCGATCCTCGAGCCCGGTGAGGTTGTGCTGGCACCGAACCCCGGCTACCCACCCTACCGGACGGGGACGCGCTTCGCCGAAGGCATGGTGCATCACTACCCCATCACCGCGACGGGGGACTTCCTGCCCGATCTCGACGCGATCCCGGCAGCCGTCGCGGCACGGGCGCGCCTGCTCTGGGTCACGGCCCCCCACTCCCCCACAGGCCGGCAGCCGTCCCGGGAGGACCTCCACCGGATCGTCGAGTGGGCGGCGGCGCGAGACATCATCGTGGCCAGCGACGAGGCCTACAGTGAGCTGTGGTTCCGGGAGCCGGCGCCGTCGATCCTGGAGGTGGCCCGGGAGGGAGTCATCGTATTCCAGTCCCTCTCCAAGCGCAGCTCCATGACCGGGTATCGAATCGGCTGGGTATCAGGGGACGCGGCCCTGGTGGACCTCTACAAGAAGATCAAGACCAACATCGACTCCGGGGTCCCGAACTTCATCCAGGACGCGGCCATCGCCGCCCTGGGAGACGAGGTCCACGTCGAAGAGGCCCGGGCCGGCTACACCCGGCGCAAGGAGCGCCTCCGGGCCGCGTTCCGGGACTGCGGCCTCCCCGACGCAGACCCCGACGCAACGATCTACCTCTGGCAGCCGGTGCCGGAGCCCTTCGACGACGAGACCTTCTCGCAACTCATGCTCGACCCGCGCCTCGGGCTGGTGGTGATCCCGGGGAGCTGGCTGTCTGAGACGGTGGACGGAGAGAACCCCGGGCGGGGCTATGTCCGGTGGTCGATCACGCCGTCTGAGGACCGGGTGGAGGTTGCGGCGCGACGCCTCGAGGAGCGGTACCGCGAGATTGCGTCATCCCGAGCGTAGCCGAGGGACCTCAGGCATTATTGCCCCGCAACACTTGAGGTCCCTTCGACTGCGCTCAGGGCAGGCTCTTCGACTCCCTGCGGTCGCTCAGGATGACAAATCAGAGTGCCTTCTCGGTGATGATGGACCCCAGGGCGGCGGCCTCCTGATCCAGCAGCTTCTTCGCGTGGGAGTGGATGATCTTCTCCGCTATCTTGCCGACCAGGAAGACCTTGATCTTGAGCTCTCCGCTGACTACACGCTCGGTGCGGTTCGCCCCGAGGGGGACCAGGCGCACCCGGCCGGTGTTGATCATGAGCTTCGCGATACGGGCCCGCGCAGGGACATTGGTGAACGTACCCGCGTGGGCGCCAAAGTCGTAGCGCGATTCCTCCACCCACTCCATCCACTCAGGCTCCACGGTGGTGGGTCCGATCTTCTTGATCATCGGATACGGCAGGTAGCGCACCTTCCGCTCGAGGCGGTCTCCCGTGCGCCGGCCCTCGAGCTGGTTCATCTCGATGATGAGCTGCACTCGCTCCGAGATGAGGCGGGGCAAGTCCTCGTGGAACATTACGCGCTCGAGCTCATCCACGCCGACTTCGAACTGGTGCCTGATTTCAAACTTCATGGTCCCTCCGGGGTACGCTCCATGCGGTTCCGGACAGTCTAGTCACGGGTTTGGCAGAGTCAATGGAAACAGCCCCCGGGATCTTGCCCGTGCCGGTGACCCGTGTTAGACATGATGGGACATTGGAAACATGCCGCTGGGGGAGAATATGCGCATCGCCCGGACCCTGTCCTTCCTTCTCCTCGCCGCGCTCGTCATGGCCGGGGGCTGCTCCGACGACAAGAAGCAGGAGGACACGGAGAAGCTCTCCCGCTTCGTGGCCGCTGACGCTACCGCTCCGGAACCGGAGAAGCCCTCAACCCCGGGACATAAGGGGATCTACGCACGCCTGGATGAGGACGTGAAGGACGACCTCAACGGTCCGAGCCCCGAGGAAGAGGCCGAGGACCTCGAGGAGCTGGCGCGTCACCAGCCGCGGATGCACCGGATCACCGTGCGCCCCGAGGAAACCCTCCAACTCTACTCGGACTGGGCCGGCGTCTCCGCGCAGGATCTCAAGCTCCAGAACGCAGGCAAGCGCCCCGTCTACGGAAAGTCGTACGTCATCCCCCTGAGCGTCGCAGAGTTGGAGAACTTCCAGCAGCGCCGCGAGAACTACTGGCGGCAGAAGACCGAGGATCTCTACAAGGGCTACAAGGTGATCCCGGTCAAATACCAAGTGAAGAAGAACGACACCTTGACCGGGATAGCAAAGAAACACAACACACCTCTGTGGTTCGTGGTCCGACTCAACGAGAACCTGGACCCCTACCACCTGTCCGTGGGGCAAAAGCTGATGGTGCCGACCCTGGAGGAGAAGTCCGGGGAGGAGGCCGCCGCGGACGGCGCGACCCACGTGGGCGACGGCGACACCGCGTCGGTTTTCGAGGTGATCGTACGCCCCGGGGAGACTGCGAGCCGCTTCGCCCAATGGGGCGGCATCGAGGTAGAGGACGTCGAGAAGTCCAACCGTCACATCAAGGACATCAATCGGCTCCGGGTGGGCGACCGGATCAAGCTCCCCCTGACTGCGAAGCAGCAGAAAGAGTTCATCGAACGCCGGGACAAGAGGAAAAAGAAGAAGAAAAAGAAGAAGAAGAAGAAGAAGGACTCCGACTGAGTCCCACCCCCGGCCCCGGTCATCGCCCTCAGATTTTCACGGATTTCAGCAGCTCCAGGGCCCTGCGCAGCCGCGCCTGACACATGGGCTTCCCGATCAGCGCCATGGTCTCGAAGAGCCCCGGCGACGCCTTGCGTCCGGTCACCGCAATCCGGATCGGCATGAAGAGCTGCCCGGGCTTCCACTCCTCCCGCTCGCAGAACCCCCTGAGCACGCGGTCGAGCTCCTCCTCGGTCCAGACCCGCAACCCGTCCAGCTCCTCGACCACCTTGTTCAGGGCCTTCCGGGTCTCCACCGGGGTTCGCTTCTTCGCCACGAGGAGTGCGGGGTCGTAGTCCAGCTTCTCCCCCGCGAAGAAGAACGTGGTGGCGGGGATGAACCCGTCAAGGCGCTCGATGCGCTCCTGGATCAGGGGGACCACGGCCCGGACGGTCTCGGCTGAGATCACCTCGGCGAGGATCCTCTCAGCGAGCTCCTCGGGGGGCATCTCACGGATGTAGAGACCGTTGAGCCAGCGGAGCTTGTCCACATCGAACACCGGGCTCCCCAGGCGCACCCGGTTCATGTCGAACCCCTCCAGGAGCTCGGCCATGTCGAACTTCTCCTTGTCCTCTCCGACGGAGTACCCGATGTTGCCCAGGAAGTTGACCATTGCCTCCGGGAGGATCCCGGCGCGTCTGTAAAAATCCAGGGAGACGGGGTTCTTGCGCTTGGAGATCTTCGACTTGTCCTTGTTCCTGAGCAGGGGCATGTGGATGAACTCCGGGGGCTTCCATCCGAAGGCTTGGTACAGCTCCAGGTGTTTCGGCGTGGATCGCAGCCACTCCTCGGCCCGGATCACGTGGGTGATCTCCATGAGGTGGTCGTCCACTACGTTGGCGAGGTGGTAGGTCGGGAAGCCGTCGGACTTCATGAGGACCTGGTCGTCCAGCTCCCGGTTGGGGGTCCGCACCTCACCCCGGAACCGATCCGCTATGACGGTCTCCCCCTCCCTGGGGAAGCGCAGCCGCACTACGTGGGGTGTCCCCGCAGCGAGCTTCGCTCGGACCTCCTCGGGGGCCATGTCCCGGCAATGGCCGTCGTAGCCCATGAACGAGGACTTCATGGCCCGCTGCTCCTCCCTGAGCTTCGTCAGGCGCTCGGAGGTGCAGAAGCAGTGATAGGCCGCGCCCCTCTCCAAGAGGATGGATGCGTGCTCCCGATAGATCTCCGCCCGCTCGGATTGCCGGTAGGGGCCCGAGGATCCACCCACGTCGGGCCCCTCGTCCCACTGGATCCCGAGCCACGAGAGGGCCCGAAGGATCCCGTCCTCGTACTCCGGCGCGGACCGGGCCTGATCCGTGTCCTCGATGCGGAGGATGAAGGCGCCGCCGTGCTGCTTCGCAAAGCAGTAGTTGAACAAGGCGATATACGCTGTCCCGACGTGGGGATCCCCCGTGGGGCTCGGTGCGATGCGGGTCTTGACGGTCATGTATCCTCCGGGGCAGCCATGGATCGACGAAACAGCGCTTCGATGACGCGGGCCGCGCGGTCCACGTCGTCATTCACTACCAGGTGGTCATATGTGACGCTGGCCGCCAGCTCGGCGCTGGCGTTGTCCAGACGCAGGCGGATCGTGTCCTGGCCGTCCGTGGCCCGCCCCCGCAGGCGACGCTCCAGCTCCGCCATACCCGGTGGCAGCAGGAACACGGTCAGGGCCCCCGGGAGAGCCTTCATCATCGCGCATCCCCCCTGGACGTCGACGTCCAGGAGCACGCTGCGACTCGATGACCTGATCCGGTCGACCTCGGCCCGGGCGGTCCCGTAGCGATTGCCGTGGACCTCGGCGCTCTCCAGGAAGCTCTCCGCGGCTTCCATGCGTTGGAAGGTCTCCGGGTCCACGAAGTGGTAATCGCGGCCGTCCACTTCTGTCCCCCGCGGGGGGCGTGTAGTGTGGGAGACCGCCAGGGTCAGACCCGGCAGCCGGTCGAGGAGCGCCTCGGCCACAGTGCTCTTTCCCGCCCCGGAGGGCGCGGAGAGGACCAGGGTCACACCGCTCACGGGTTGCCCCCCGTCCAATGTGCGAGGGCGCGTCCGAGGCCCTCCTCCAGGCCCACCGCAGCGGAGAAGCCCAGGACCTTGAGGGCACGGGAGACGTCAGCGCAGGAGCGGTGGATGTCCCCGGCGCGGGGGGGCTCGAACCGGGGTTCCAGGTTGGCCCCCAGGATCCCGTTGAGCGCATCCACCAGATCCAGGAGAGAGGTCTCACCTCCGGCCCCCACGTTGAGGAAGCGGCCCGGCGCCCCGGATGCCTCTGCGGCCAGGCGCAGGGCCCGCGCCACGTCGTCCACGAAGCAGAAGTCCCTCGTCTGGGTCCCGTCCCCGTAGATGGTCGGCGCGCGCCCGACGGACATGGCCTCTATGAACTTCGGCACCACCGCGGCGTATTCCCCCGCGGGATCCTGGCGGGGGCCGTAGACGTTGAAGAAGCGGAGCGCGGCCACATCCAGGCCGCGCTCAGCGGTGTAGAGCGCGCCGAACTGCTCGCACATGCGCTTGTGGAGGCCGTACGCGGAGATCGGCGCAGCCGGCTCGTCCTCGGAGAGGGGGAGCGCCGGGTTCATCCCGTAGGCCGCAGCGGAGCAGGCCAGGACCACCCGAGGCACGCCGGACGCCCGAGCGGCCTCGAGCACCGTCAGGGTACCGCCGACGTTGACCGCGTGGGTGCGGAGGGGATCCAGAATCGACTGCTG
>CAZNWW010000288.1:0-5856 GCA_964576155.1 uncultured Myxococcales bacterium
CGGGTGGACGTTGGGGTCGGCATCGTCGCAGTCCTGAACGTCGCAGGCGCCGCCGACGCCGAATCCGTCCTCGTCATCGTCGTCGCAGGTGGGAGGGCAGGCCTCGTCGCCATCAATGCAGTCATCGTCGACACCGTTGCCGCACACTTCCTCGGCGCCCAGGTGCACGTCGGGGTTAGCGTCGTTGCAGTCCCAATCTATGCAGTCGGGGCCGTCGCCGTAGCCGTCGCCATCGTCGTCGTCGCAATTCTCAGGGCAGACCATATCCCCGTCCGCGCAGTCCTGGTCGATGCCGTCACCACAGATCTCATTGGCGCCGGGGTAGGCGAAGTGGTTTGCGTCGTCGCAGTCGTCGCCCTCGGGGCAGTCGCCTGCGATCGCAAAGTGGCCGTCGCCGTCCGCGTCTACGCAGGGCCCGACGCATTCCTCGTCGCCGCCCTTGCAGTCCTGGTCGATCTTGTCGCCACAGATCTCGTCCGCGCCGGGATGGATGGTGCCGTCGCCGTCGTTGCAGTCGGTGACCTGGCCGGGGCGGCAGCCGTCACCGACGAAGTAGCTGTCATCGTCTTGATCCACACACTCGCCCGGGCAGGGTTCGTCCTGGCCGTCGCAGTCCTGGTCCTTGCCGTCTCCACAGACCTCTTCAGCCCCGGGGTGTACCGTGCCGTCGATGTCGTCGCAGTCCTGCACGAGGCCAGGCTGGCAGCCGTCGCCCTCGTAGTAGCCGTCGCCGTCGATGTCGACGCATTCGCCCGGAGGGAGGGTGTCCCCATCGATGGTGTCATCTCCGGGCAGGAGCCCGTCCTCCCCCTGGGGGGTGATCCCGGAGCCGCCGCAGCCGGCGAGGAGCGCTGCTGCGAGGATCGTAATCAGAAGCGTGGTGATCGGGTGTTCTCGGTGCGCATGGCGCTACCTCCTTCCAAGTGTGCTCTTCAGAGGTCGAGGATGATATAGGGCCTGCGAGAGCTTTGCAAATCGTGACTTTTCGGTGCGTGACCTTTCAGTTATACTCCGGGCCCGCTGTACGGAGGAGTCATGGCCGGAGTCGTTTTAAGGAACGTCTGGAAGCGCTTCGGTGAAACCGTCGCGGTGGAGGCCGTGGACCTGGAGATCCACGACCAGGAATTCGTGGTCCTGGTGGGGCCATCGGGCTGCGGGAAGTCCACAACCCTGCGCATGGTCGCAGGGCTCGAGGAGATCTCAGAGGGAGAGATCCTCATCGGGGACCGCGTGGTCAACCGGGTCTCCCCAAAAGACCGGAACATCGCCATGGTGTTCCAGAACTACGCGCTATATCCCCATTGGTCCGTCTTCGAGAACATGGCCTTCGGTCTCAAGATCCGCAAGATGCCCAAGGCGGAGATCGAGCTGAAGGTGCGCGAGGCCGCGGCGACTCTGGACATCGGGCACCTCCTGGAGCGGAAGCCCAAGGCCCTCTCGGGCGGGCAGCGGCAGCGGGTGGCCATGGGGCGCGCCATCGTAAGGGATCCACAGGTCTTCCTCTTCGACGATCCCCTCTCCAACCTGGACGCGAAGCTCCGGGTACAGATGAGGGTGGAGATCAGCAGGCTTCACAACCGGCTGAAGACCACGGTGCTTTATGTGACCCATGACCAGATCGAGGCCATGACCCTGGCCGATCGTATCGTGATCATGAACGAGGCGAAGATCCAGCAGGTGGGGACTCCGCTGGAGGTCTTCAACCACCCTGTGAACCTCTTCGTCGCCGGCTTCATCGGCTCCCCGGCCATGAACTTCCTCGAGGGGACCTTCGAAAACGGCGCCGTTCAGGTGCACGATATCGCGTTCCCTGTGGACCCGGCCCTCGGCTTGAGCCCGGGCGACAAGGTGACCCTCGGGGTGCGCCCCCACCACGTGGCCCCAATCGACACCGGCGGCCCCGGCCGCCTCGAGGCCCGGGTGGACGTGGTGGAGATGATGGGCGCAGAGAACTATGCGTACCTGCGGGACGCGGCGGACAGAGCGCTCGCGGTTCGCCTCGACGCCGAGACGATCCTGGAGGAGGGCTCCAAGCAATGGTTCGACATCCCGGCTGCGTGCACCCACGTGTTCGGACCGGATGGCCTGAACCTTGGCATGGCCGGACATGGAGGCGCCGAATGATGCGACGAGTAGCGGCTTTGCTCATCCTGACTCTGCTGACATCCTGCGGTAGTGACAAGGCCCCCGAGGCCGATCGGACCGACGACTTCCAGAAGCTCGGCGCGGCCCTCGCCGCGGCCCCCACCGCGGCGGCCCTCGAACGGGTCGAGGCCCGTCTGGCCGGGATCGAGGGGCGCTTGGATGGGATCGAAAAGAGGCTCGCCGATGGCGTAGTCGCTGTCTCTGCCGAGAATCCTCCCCCCTCCGTCGCCTCCGGCGACACTCCCTCCGGTCGCCTTGCGTCGGGCCGATCGCTCCACCGGAGCGATCTATCGCCTCCGGCGATACCCTCCTCATCCCCCAACAAGGGGGGAGGATCTCCGAGTGAGACGGTGGACGGAGGGGCCGCAGTGGCCCCGACCCCCAAGGGACCGGCGCCGTTCACCCTCTCGATGGATCTCCCCTCCGAGCCCGTAAACATCCGCCTCTGGCATTCCTACCGCGGCAAGGAAAAAGAAGCCATCGGGGCCCTGTGCGAGGACTTCAACGCTCGCTTCGCGCCCCTGCATGTGGAGCCGCAAGAGGTGCCGTTCCACGCGCTGCGGGACAAGATCACCGTGACCGTACCCCGGGGCACCGGGCCGGATCTCTTCGTCTTCGCGCACAACGTCATCGGTGACTGGGTGGAGAAGGGCGAGATCCTGGTTCCCCTGGGCTCCTACGTGAAGAAGTACGACTCCTTCGACGGGCTGACCGAGCGCTACCTCCCTGCGACGGTGAAGGCCCTGACGTATCAGCGCAGCCTCTACGCGCTGCCCCTGGCGTTCAAGTCCCACGCCCTCTTCTACAATAAAAAACTCATCTCCGAGGTTCCGGATACAGCGGAGCAGCTCCGGGCCGCGGCCAAGGCAGCGACGGACCTGGACCGAGAACCCGACGAGCGGGTCTACGGCTTTGTCTACGAGGCCGGCAAGCTATACAACCACGCGCCCTGGGCCCAGGGCTTCGGCGCGGTGATCATGGACGAGCAGGAGGTCCCCCACCTGGACAGCGAGGAGATGGCCGCGTCGGTGCGCTACGTCCGATCCCTCGCCGAGGACGGCACCCTGCCGCCGGACATCAACGACGCGATGGTCACGAGCATGTTCAACGACGGCCGGGCCGCGATGGTGATGAACGGGCCCTGGTTCCTGGGGGAGATCGACTCCGACGTGGACTACGGCGTGGCCCTCCTCCCTGAGATAGCGGATGGACGGCGGGCCAGCCCGTTCCTCGGCAGCGAGGGGATCTTCCTCTCCGCCTGCGCGAAGAACCCTGAGGCCGCGTTCCAGGTGATCCGCTACCTGACCTCGGACGAGGCGGCCAAGATCCGGTTCGTCGATGGCCGGCAGGTGGTCGCCAATCGCTGGGTCTACGAGGACGAGGCCCTGGCTGCGCAGGCGGACCCGGCCCTGAGCGTGTTCCGGGAGCAGGCCAGGCACGCGGAGGTCATGCCCTCCACCGCGAAGATGCAGCCAGTGTGGAGCACCGTGGACAACGCGCTCAAGCGGGCGGTCTTCGGCGGCGGCGACATCGGCGAGACCCTCCAGAAAGCCCAGAAGAAAGCGATCCATGACATCGGAATGATGGGTCAATAGAAGACATGAACCGACCTCGCCGCATCCACCACTTCGTCGCCGGCGTCCTGCTGGTAGCGGTGGTCCTCACCCTGGGGCTGGCCCTGCGCCGGTACCAGGAGGAGCTGGATGCGCGGCGCCTGGCTGTCTGGGACGGGATGGCCGAGGCCCTGGCCCTGGCCGGGGCGAGCAGGGACGTTGATACGGCCGCGATCGAGACCTGGGCCAACCACCGCCGGGAGGCCCGTCCCCGGGTGCAGCGCTACTTCTTCCTGAAGGCCGGGCGCTACATCGAGGCCCTGGACCTCTCGGAGCCCCCGACCTTCGCGTTCGACACCAACGGGGACGAGGACCTGGGCACCAAAGACCTCCGCCTGGGCGAGATGGTCTCCACCCTCGAGCAGTTCGTCGTGGACAAAGAGGGGGACCTGGCGTCCTTGTCCACCGGGGATCTCTGGTGGGCCGCGCCCACCGAAGACGGCGGGCAACGGCTCGTCACAGTGTTCCCCGTGGTCACTGACGGTGTTCTGACGGGCGCCGCCGGTGTGGAGACGGACCCCGACACGAGCCGCCGCTGGCTCGTCCCGGGCGCGCTGGCTATCCTCGGGCTCTTCGCCCTGCTCTTCATTCTGACCCTCTGGCGCTGGCCGGCGCGGCCGGGCCTGGGCTTCTTCGGTGCAGCGCTGATTATCGGTGCGGTGGCCGTCATCGCGGTAGGGGTCGTAGTGATTCAGGACCAGACACGCATCTCCCAGGCCCGAAACGCGGGCGCCGCTCTCGTGGTGAACGACCTGGGGCCCGAATCCCCGGAGCTCCTGTTCTCCGCGTCCCGGGTGTGGAGCCAGATCTGGAAGAAGCCTGCCCCTGCCCTGGGCCACACCGATGCGACCCCGCAAGGGGTGGAGGGGACGGTCCACGCGACGGTGGGATCGGTGCGGGCTACGGAGGACGCGGTCCGGGTCATGACCCAGGTCGAGGGCGCGCTGATCCCCTTCATGGTGCTGCTGGCCTTCCTGCTCCTGATCGGCGCCTGGGGGACGTCCGGCCTCGGCCGGCTGATCCACGGCATGGTGTCCCTGCCCGGGGTTTACGCGTACGTGGTGCCTGCGATGGTGGGCATGGTGGTCCTGGTGCTGATCCCCTTTATCATGGGGGTTCTCCTGGGCTTTTTTACTACGGACTATGAGTTCATAGGCCTGAACAACTTCCAGGAGATCCTCTTCCCCGCAGAGGTCTCGGATACGAACTTCTACTTCACCCTGGGCGTGACCGTGCTCTGGACCGTGACCAACGTGGTCCTCCACGTGTCCATCGGGCTGGCCCTGGCCCTGGTGCTCAACAACCCGGCGGTGAAGGGCCGGGCGATCTTCCGAGTCCTCCTCATCGTCCCATGGGCGGTGCCCAACTACATCACCGCGCTCATCTGGAAGTGGATGTTCAACTACGAGTTCGGCGCGATCAACCTGATGCTACAGGCGGTGGGCGCCAGCAAGGTGGCGTGGTTCGGGACCTCCTTCTGGACCAACTTCTTCGCGAACCTGGCGACGAACACCTGGCTCGGGTTCCCGTTCATGATGGTGGTGTCCCTGGGCGCGCTCCAGTCGATCCCCGGGGCCCTCTACGAGGCCGCGGACATCGACGGTGCCAGCAGGTGGCAGAAGTTCCGGGGGATCACCCTGCCCCTGCTCAAGCCGGCGCTCTTCCCGGCGATCATCCTGGGCACCATCTGGACCTTCAACATGTTCAACGTGATCTACCTGGTCTCCGGAGGGGGCCCTGATAATCAAACAAACATCCTCATCACCGAGGCCTACCGCTTCTTCAAGGTCCTCAACCGATACGGCTTCGCGGCGGCTTATTGCGTGATGATCTTCGTGATCCTGTTCCTGTACACCATCATCACGAACCGGATCACGAAGGCGACCGAGGGGAGCTTCGAATGAGCGATCGTACGAAGCTCCTGATTCGATCTGTGGTGCTGCACCTGGTGCTCGTTTGCTTCACCCTGGTGACCCTTGCGCCCCTGCTCTGGGTCCTGAAGCTGGCCTTCAACGGATCCCGCAAGGGCCTCTCAAGCCTCTCCTTCATCCCTGAGGATCCCACCTTTCAGAACTTTGTCGATGTGGTGGGGCACACT
>CAZNWW010000289.1:0-5852 GCA_964576155.1 uncultured Myxococcales bacterium
TGTGGCTCGACGGGATGGAGATCACCCAGTTCACCTACTTCCAGCAGGCGGGGGGCATCGACTTGAAGCCCGTCACCGTGGAGATCACCTACGGAATCGAACGCATCGCCATGTACCTGCAGGAGGTAGAGAGCGTCTACGACCTCCAGTGGGTGGGAGACGTGACCTACGGCGACGTGTACCACCAGAACGAGGTCGAGTTCTCGAAGCACAACTTCGAGGAGGCCGATGTGCCCCTCCACCTGGAGATGTTCGCCGGCTTCGAGAAGGAATGCCTCCGTCTGGCGGAGCTGGACCTGGTCCTGCCCGCCTATGACTACTGCCTCAAGTGCTCCCACGCGTTCAACGTCCTGGACGCCAGGGGCGCGATCAGCGTGGCGGAGCGCCAACAATACATCGGCCGGGTGCGGACCCTGGCCAAGGCCTGTGCGGAGGGATATGTGGCGCTGCGCGAGCGCCTCGGCTACCCGCTGATAGCCAAGGGAAGTGCATGATGGAGGAGATCCGTACGGCGGAGCTGATCATCGAGATCGGCACCGAAGAGATCCCGGCCCGCATGGCGCCGAACGGTATGCGGATGATGGAGGCAGGCTTTCGCAAGGGACTCAAGGCCGCAGAGGTGGTCCCCGACGGGCTGAAGACCTATGTCACTCCCCGGCGGCTGACCCTCCACGTCCCCGCGCTGCCGGTGAAACAGGCAGACAAGGTCGAGGAGAAGCGGGGGCCCGCAGAGCAGGCCGCGTTCGGGCCCGACGGCGCGCCCACCAAGGCAGCGGAGGGCTTCGCCCGATCCGTGGGCCTCACCGTGGACCAGCTTGGCCGTCTGGAGACCCCCAAGGGGACCTACCTTTTCGCCAGGAAAGAGGTCAGCGGCCGGCCCATGACTGACTTTCTCCCCGGGGTGATCCTGGAAACGATCCAGGGCCTGCGTTTCCCGCGCTCCATGCGCTGGGGTGACGAGGACGTGGTCTTCGTGCGTCCGATCCAATGGATCGTGGCCATCTTCGACGGAGAGGTCATCCCCCTGACCTACGGCGACGTGACCGCCGGTCGAACGACCATGGGGCATCGGTTCCACGGGAAGGGCCCGATCGAGGTCACCGGGTTCTCCAGGTACGTCCAGGATCTCGAGGCCAACTGCGTGACCCTGGATCCTGCGGTGCGCATGGAGCGGATCCGGGAAGGCCTGACCGCGCTGGAGACAGAGACCGGCCTCACCATCGTCCCCGACGAAGGGCTGCTGCAGGAGGTGACCCACTTGGTTGAGCACCCATCAACGCTCCTGGGGCACATGGACGAGAGGTATCTGGAGCTCCCCCGGGAAGCCCTGATCACCAGCATGCGGACCCACCAGAAGTACTTCGCGATCCAGGGCCCCGACGGCGCGCTCGCGCCGGCCTTCGGTGTGGTGGCCAACACCACCACCCGTGACCCCGCGGTGGTGGCCAAGGGCAACGAGCGGGTCCTGCGGGCCCGCCTCGAGGACGCCATGTTCTTCCTGGAGGACGACCGAAAGAAGACCCTGGATGACTTCGTGCCCAAGCTCGAGGGCCAGCTCTTCATGACCGGCCTCGGTACCATGGCGGAGAAGTCCGAGCGGGTGGCCAGACTGGCCGGGAGGATCGCCGGGGAGATAGCGTCGCCGGACACCATGGCCCACGCGATCCAAGCCGGCGGGCTCTGCAAGGCGGACCTCGCCACAGCCATGGTCTCGGAGTTTGCGGATCTCCAGGGGACCATCGGCCGGGAGTACACCCGCTATCACGATTACCCCGAAGCCGTCGCGGTGGGGATCTACGAGCATTATCTGCCCCGAGGCAAGGGCGACGACCTCCCGGGCACCGACGTGGGCGCGTTCGTGGCCGTGGCGGACCGCCTGGACACCTTGGCCGGGACCTTCGGGCTGGGCCTGGTTCCGACCTCCACCAAAGACCCCTACGCCCTGCGCCGCGCGGCCCTGGGGCTACTGCGGATCCTCATCGACCGTAAGTGGGGCCTGCCGCTGGACGAACTCTACGGAATGGCCCTGAGTGGTTACGAGAGGGACTTCGACGCGACCACGGCCGACCTCGTGAAAAAACTCACCGAGTTCACCGGAGCGCGCCTCAAGGTGCACCTCTCCAGCAACCACGCCACGGAGCTGGTGGACGCGGCCATGGCCCCGGGCTTCGAGGTGGTTCCCGACGTCGTGCGCCGGGTGGAGGCCATCGAGGCCCTCAGGGGCCGCCCCGACTACGAGCCCCTGATCACCGCGTTCAAGCGCGTGATCAACATCACCAGGAAACAGAAGACCTCGGCGGACGTGCAGACCTCTCTCTTCGCTGAGCCCCAGGAGGCGGTGCTCTGGGACGGATTCGGCGGCGTCTCCTTCCAGGTGGACGCTGCCTGCGAAGTGGGGGATTTCCCAAGGGCCTTGGAACTGCTCACGTCCCTCAAGCCCGTCATCGACAAGTACTTCGACGACGTGATGGTCATGTGCGACGACGACGCCCTGCGTGCGAACCGCCTGGCGACCATGGCCGCCATCGGCGGCCGCTTCCTCAAGATCGCCGATTTCACCCGCGTCCTGGCGTGAGGGTCATCGCCCCAATCGTCGCGCTTCTCCTCCTCCTGGCCCCCCTCCGGTCCGCGCAGGCCGAGGACTTCCTCGGCGAAGACAAGTACTTCCACGCGCTGGGATCCATGGCCCTGGCCCAGACCGGGTTCGGGGTCACCCTCTACTTTCAGGAAGGCAACCGCACCGGGATCCCTTGGGCCGTAGGCGCAGCCTCGGCCCTGGTGCCGGGCCTGATCAAGGAGGGCATCGACGCTGCGACGCCGGGCAACCACTTCTCATGGCAGGATCTGGCCTGGGACGGCATCGGCACCGTGGTCGGCCTCACCATAGCGCAGCTCCTCTGGCTCGCCTTCCGCTAGAACTTATGTGTTGTCAGATCGTACGTGCCGTGTAATTATCCGGCCACTTTTTTGGTCCGTGCCCGGATCAGACCTACATTCGAGCGTGCGGCATTAGGTTCACGCTGGAAGGAGGACGTCATGGAAGGACTCGTTACGTTGGTCGTCATGGGCACCGGAATCGCCATCGCTGTGGGGCTGTCCTACGCAAGCCTGCAGTTGGTCCTGAGTCTCCTCCCCAACAAGTCCGAGGAAGAGGCCTAGCCTACAACCCGTTCTACGTCTAAGATACACCCCAGAGGGTGTGTGCGATGCTTCCGTTCAACCTCAGAGCACGTGAAGACCAGCGCCAAGCAGCGCGGGACACCACCTTCGACGTGGTGGTCGTTGGGGCTGGGATCAACGGCGCGGGCACGGCCCGCGATCTGGCGCTCCGGGGCTTGTCCGTTGCGGTGGTGGACCGCGGGGACGTGGCGGGCGGCACGTCCAGTCGCTCGTCGCGGCTTATCCACGGGGGCCTCCGCTACCTGGAGCATTACCACTTCCCCCTGGTTGCCGAGTCCACTGCGTACCGGTGGCGGCTCTTGAAGCTGGCACCCCACCTCGTCACTCCCCTCCCCTTCCTCTTCCCGATCTACGAGGGCGACAAGAATCCCAAGTGGTTGATTCGCATGGGGGTGGCGGTCTACGGGATGCTCTCCCTGGGCCGGAAACCGGGGCCCTCCCGGGGCCTCTCGCCCGCGTCGGTCCTGGAGGAGGAGCCGGACCTTCGCCGGGACGGCCTCACCGGCGGGGTCGAGTACTATGACTGCGCGACGGACGACGGTCGCCTCACTCTCGAGACCCTCATGGACGCGCACGCGGCCGGCGCGGTCTTCCTGCCCCGCACCGAGGTCGTCGGTGGACTCCGGAAGGGCGACGGCCTCGAGGGTCTGGCGGTCCGGGATCTCATGGACGGCGAGGAGTACGAGCTGAAGGCCCGGGTCGTGGTCAACGCGGCGGGACCATGGGCCGACGGACTCCACCAACGCATCCTCCCTGGGCGGATCCCGAACTGGCTGCGTCCGACCAAGGGTGTGCATCTCGTCTTATCGAGGGAAAGACTCAGCGTTGACCGCGCTGTGACCATGATCGTCGAGGAGGACGGACGTCCGGTCTTCGTGATCCCTTGGGGCAACACCGTCTACGTAGGCACCACGGACACCGACGTCGCCGACCCCGAGGCGCCCCTGGACACCACGTCCTCGGACGTGGAGTACATGCTGCGGACCACCAACCGCTACTTCCCCGACGCGGGCCTTGGCCCCGACGACGTAATGAGCAGCTGGGCGGGCCTCCGCCCCCTCGTCTGGGACGAAGACGCTGAGTCTGCGTCCGAAGTGAGCCGGGAGGAGCGCATCGAGGAGGCCTCGCCGGGCCTGGTAACCATCGCCGGCGGCAAGCTCACCACGTTCCTCCTCATGGCCCGCAAGACCGCGGACCTTGCCGCCCGATGCCTGACTCGGGACCACGGCATTAACGTCCCGAAGTCCGTGGCGACGAAGACGCGGTTTCTGGCGGCCAGGCCAGGTGATCTCGCCATGGCCCGCGCGGCAGCGACGGCGAGAGCCGACGAGCTCGGACTCTCCCTGGACGCGGCCGCGCTGGCCGACCGGCGAGGCTTCACCGCGCTCCAACTCCTCGAGTTGATCAAGGACGACCCGTCCCTGGCCGAGCCCTGCGTCGAGGGCCTTCCCTGGCTGCGGGCTGAGCTACGCTACGCCGTGGATCACGAATACGCCTGTACTGCGGAGGACCTCCTGGTCCGCCGAACACACCTGCACTACCGGGATCCGGATCACGGGGCGGGGGTAGACCTGACAAGCTTCCTGGGGGGTTAGGGGAGGTTGACCCTCGCCCAGGCCTCACAAGAGCCGGGCTTTCCAGCCAGGTCATTGCCCTGGCCGACCAGGTCGGTGCCTTTGCCGTCCAGCTGCAGGACGATCGCGTCACGGGGGCTGATGACCTTCTGGGGTTGCTGCTTCCACTTCATGATCACGGGCCCGGTGGCGCCCTTCGTGAGGATCACCGGCCCCGTCGCGCCCCTGATGACCACGATCTTGGCGGTCTTTGGGATCGGGTGATCCCCGGGGTTGGTGACCTTGACCTTGTGCGGTCCCAACACCTCGCATTGGAGCATCACCTTCTTCTTCTTCGGTCCCTTTGCCATCGCGGCCGACGGCAGCGCCAGGGTGAGGGTGACGAACGCGAGGATGAGGATGCGGTGCAGGCTCTTGCTGTCTCCTTGGGTTTCGGGTTGTCGGTCAGAGGATAACATTGGTTGGCGGGGACGGGAAAGATCAAGGATCTCACTGGAGCCTAGCCCTTGACAGCGCCCGCTGTGAGGCCGCCGACCAGGAACTTCTGCAGGGCATAGAAGAGGGCCATCACGGGGATGGAGACGATGACCGACGACGCGGCGAAGAGCTCCCACTGGTCCTTCTGGTCGCCCACATACTGCTGGATCTCCACCGGGAGGGTGTAGGCCAGGGGGTCGTTCATGAAGGTGTAGGCCAGGAGGAACTCGTTCCACGCGGTCATGAAGGAGAAGAGGCCGGTGACCGCGATCGCCGGCATGGCCAGGGGGAGCATGATTCGCCAGAAGATCGTGAACCGGCTTGCTCCATCGATTCGGGCGGACTCCTCCAGATCCTTGGGGATCGTGTCGAAGTAGCCCTTGAGCATCCAGACACAGAAGGGGATCGCGGTGGTGCTGTACACCAGGATCAGGCCGATTTTGGCATCCAGGAGTCCGAGCTTCTGCATGATGATGTAGAGAGGAATGAGCATCAGGACCCCGGGGAACATCTGGGAGACCAGGAAGGACAGGAGCCCCACCTGCCGCCCGGCGAAGCGGAACCGACTGAATGCGTAGGCCGCGGTGGTGGCCAGGGTGATACCCAGGACCGTGGTCGCAG
>CAZNWW010000290.1:0-1605 GCA_964576155.1 uncultured Myxococcales bacterium
ACCTCCTCGCAGCGCGGGACGCGGGGACCGGGACCCTTCGGGTCGCGGCGACGTGGCACGCTGCGCGGGCATTGGAGAAGCTGGATCGTGACCTGGACGCCATGGATCTCATGGACGGGCTCCTGGAAAAGGGGCCCTTGCCCTTTGTCACCGAGATCCGGGTACGCCTGGGGCGGCTTTGTCTCCGAGAGGAGCTGCCCTTCCGGGCGCGCAGCTATATCGAACGGGCCCTTGCAGAGGCTCTCCCCGGCGAGGACCTCGCCGAGGCGGCCTGGACCCTGGTCCGTTTTCACCGGGCCGCCGGGGATCCGGCCAGCGCGTTGGGGCTCCTCCGTTTGATACGGCGGCGGTCTTTCATCGTGGAGCGGAGCCCCTGGCAGACCTGGGGCCCCCTGGCCCTCTACTGGGAGGCTCGGACCCTGGAGGATCTGGCCCAGGGAGACCGGGCCCAGGGGCTGTACACGCTTCTCTGGGATGCTGCGCCCTTGAACTACTACGGGATCCTGGCCCGGGCACGACTGGCGGAGGCCGGCGTCGAGACTACCCCGCCCGGGCCGGCGCGTTGGACCGCGCCTCCGCTGGATGTGGGATCTTCTGGTCCCGAGGACCGCGAGATCCTGGCCCTGCCGTTGGCGCTCTGGCGCCTGAGTCGATACGACGAGGCCCTGGAAGAGACAAAAGCGCTCCTACGGAGCGGGGCCCTGAGCCCCGCCCTCCCCGCGCTGCACGCCTCCCTGGCGCTCCGCAGGGGTCGGCTGGCCCGCGCTGTCTCCCTGCGTCATCGTATCGGCACCCTCCTGCCTCCGCCTTGGCGGAGTGGCGCCAGGCTCTGGCTGTCGAGCCTGCCCGTGGGCTACCTGGACCACCTCGCTCCGGTGATGGCGGATGACGGGGGCGGCATGGATCCCGCTGTGATCGCAGCCCTGATCAAGTTCGAGAGCTCCTGGAACCCCACGTCCGTGTCCGGTGCGGACGCACACGGTCTCATGCAACTCCGCCCCTACGTAGCACGCCAGGTCGCCGAGCGCTGCATGGGTCGGCGCTGGCGGCGCCGGGACCTGCGGGACCCGGAGCTCAACCTGCGGATCGGGGCGCAGTTCCTCAGGGAGGTCCTCCACCGCCACCACGGGAACTGGCTCGTCACGCTGGCCGCGTTCAACGCCGGCACCGGTACGGCGCGGTCTTGGCTGGGGCGCTTCGCAGGCCTCGACGCGGACGAATGGGTGGAGGAGATCACCTACCCCAATACTGTGGGCTACGTGAAACGGATCCTGGGCGCAGCCGGGGGCTACCGTTCCCTCTATTGGCCCATGCTCGGTCGGCGGGAAGGACCCGAGGCGGTGGCCTTTCGCATCCCCGAGGATTTGAACCCGTTCCTGGACGAGGCCGGGGGACGCTGCGCCCCCGCTGCGGAGAGCGGAGGTGGTCGTTGAGCGAGCCCCGCAGAGTGCAGGCGGGCCCCGCGTTCGCGTTTGGCGCGGTCCTCCTGGCCCTCGCCGGTGCGGCCCTGGTGACCGTCCAGCCCAGACAGGAGCTGGACGGGCGCCTCGAATTCTGGCGTCCCGGGCCTCAGGTGCGCGCCCGCCTGGAGGACTGCGCCATGGA
>CAZNWW010000290.1:1656-5593 GCA_964576155.1 uncultured Myxococcales bacterium
CGACGCCTGGCGGGCCGCGAACATGGCGCCGTTCACCCCGGGGCCATCTCCCCAACGCCGAATCCTGAGCGCAGAGAAGCGGTTCCAGAAGGTGGCGGCGCAGTTCATCGAGGCTTACGGGGTCCCGGTCTATGCAGCCGTGGGGGAGACCCTGGCGGGGCGGTTCCTGGTGGCCCTTGACGGGTTGGCCGTCGCAGCGGGGAGCGGACACAAGGGCTCCTGGCTCGCAAGCCACCGGGACGATCCCGTGGCCCGTGAGGTTCGGGCCACGGGGGGGCAATTTCCCGAGCGGGGCCTGGCCTCGGGACTCCTGCCGACCGTGGGGCCCCTGGATCCGGATCGGCGTGAGGTGGCCCGCATCCTATGGACCACCCACTGGTTCGAGACCGCACACAGTGGTCTGGCCGCGGAGGTCATGTCACCGGAGGAACGTCTCCTGGTCCGTCTGTGGAAGGTGGAGGACGCCACCCACCTGAACTGGCAGCGTCGCCAGGCGATCATGGAGGAGGTGCGGGCCGCCGCACCGGACTACCCTGCGGACTTTGTCCTGGGCATCCTGGCCATCCGGTATGGTCTGGCGGAGGACGCCCGAGCCTACCTCCAGCGGGCCCTGGACGCCGGATACCGACCCGAGCTGGTCCATCGCTGGCTCACCAGGCTCTCACGGAATGGCACCCCTTGAAGCGGATTTTTCGTTGACGCAACACGGGGGAAGATGCATCTTGATTGAACCATTGGGACGCGTTTGACGCGGCGGTAATGATGCTACGGATCGAGTTCGCAGGCGACACACATGTAGGGCAGAAGCGCGACACCAACCAGGACGCGCTGCTCCTGCTCCCCGAGGAAGACCTGTTCGTGGTAGCGGACGGCATGGGCGGGCACCTCTCCGGTGAGGTGGCCGCCGGGCTGGCCATAGAGACGATGAAGGACTTCTTCGTCGACTCTGGTGAGGACTCGGACCTCACCTGGCCCTTCCGCTCGGAGGGCGAGTACGGTTACAGCGCCGACCGACTCATCGTCTCGATCAAGCTGGCCAACCTACGGGTCTTCGAGGCCTCCCAATCGGGGCGCCAGTACAAGGGCATGGGGACCACCGTGGTGGGCGCGTACTTTGCAGACGAGGATCTCTACCTCGGTCACGTAGGCGACAGTCGCGCCTACCGCCTGCGGGGCGGCACCCTCGAGCAGCTCACCGAGGACCACTCCCTGCTCAACGACTTCAAGAAGAACATCCGAATGTCCCAGGAGGACGAGGACCGTTTCCCGTACAAGAACATCATCGTCCGCGCCCTGGGCATGAAGGCCACCGTCGAGGTGGACGTACGCAAGACCCGACCCCTGCCTGGGGATGTCATCCTCCTGTGCTCCGACGGGCTCAACGGCGAGCTCGAGGATGACACGATCCGCCGGGTGCTCATCGAGGAGCAGAACCTGACCCGGGCCTGCTCCCGCTTGATCTGCAAGTCCAATGAAGCGGGCGGCAAGGACAACATCACCATCATCGCCCTGCGCTTCCTCGGGGAGGGTGACGAGGGCATCGCTGCGCTGGATCGGGAGATCACCGGGGAGCTCGACCGGAGCGGCCCGGACACCGACCGACTCTTCAGCTCGAAGCTCGAAGACGAAGATCTCGGGATAACCCGGGATCTGCGGGTGGAGCTTGATGCGGACCTCGAGGAGCTGTCCACGGAGCTGGACGCGGACGACGACGACTGACGGGGCGCCGCCCCGTGGAGCACCCGTGAAATACGGAAGAGAGAGAGACGCCATGAACAACGCGTACGCCGAATTGGAAGCGCGGGGCTTCCTCTACCAGGTCACTGACGAAGAGCGGATCCGGGAGCTTCTGGCCGAGGGGTCACAGACCTTCTACGTGGGGTTCGATCCCACCGCAGTCACCCTCCACGTGGGCAGCTTGGTCCCGATCCTGGCCATGCGGATCCTCCAGCGCTGGGGGCACCGGCCTATCGCCCTGGTGGGCGGGGGCACCGCGATGGTGGGGGATCCCAGCGGGAAGACCGAGACCCGTCGACTGATGACCGTCGAGGAGATCAACGCCAATGCCCGGGGCCTCGAGGCCCAGCTGTCCCGATTCCTGGTCCTCGATGGCGAGCGCGGCCTCATGCGGAACAACATGGATTGGCTGGCGAAGCTGCAGTACATCCCGTTCCTTCGGGACATCGGCCGGCACTTCAGCGTGAACCGGATGCTCTCCGCGGAGTCCTATAAAATGCGCCTGGAGACCGGGCTCTCGTTCCTGGAGTTCAACTACATGCTCCTCCAGGCATACGATTTCCTGGTCCTGAGCGAGGAGGAGGGCTGCGTCCTCCAGGTCGGGGGTCAGGACCAGTGGGGGAACATCGTCGCCGGGACCGACCTGATCCGCCGGGTCCGGCAGGCGGAGGCCTGTGGGCTCACCCTGCCGCTCCTGACCAACGCATCCGGGGAGAAGTTCGGGAAGTCCGTGGCGGGCGCCGTCTGGCTCGACGCAGGCCACACCAGCCCCTTCGACTACTACCAGTTCTGGCGGAACTCCGAAGACGCTGACGTGGAGCGGTTCCTCAAGCTGTTCACCGATCTCCCCCCGGATGAGGGGGAGCGCCTCGGGGCCTTGCAACCCCCACTCCTCAACCGGGCAAAGGAGATCCTGGCCTACGAGGTCACAAAGCTCACCCACGGCGCCGCTGCCGCTGCCGCGGCCTGGACCGCGGCCGGCAAGGAGTATGGCGAAGCAGACCCTGGCAGGATCGTGGAGACCTCGTCGGGCATCCTGGCCCTCCAGGCGGTCCCCGTCGCCGCGTCCTGGCCGGAGGTGATCCTGTCTTCGGACGAGGCGGCGACCCCGATCTCCCTCATCGATCTCTTCGTTCGCGCCGGCCTCTGCAAGAGCAAGGGAGAGGCCCGTCGCCTGATGCGCCAAGGTGGTGCGCGGGTTGACGGCGAGGCGATCCGGGATGAGACCACCACCGTCGTCCCTGCGGATCTACCCCCAGGTACTTTGTTGAAAGCGGGAAAGAAGCGGGTTGTTCAGTTGGTGATCGAATAACCCTTCGGTCGCAGGCCACCGCCCCGTCCATTGAAAATGGACGTCTCCGCTGGCACAATACCCCCGATGTCTCACCGCCAGATACTACCAATCCTCATGCTCATCCTGACCGTCGGGTGCGCCGTCCCCACGTTCGACGAGGTGGTCTCCTGCGTCACCCAGGGAGATTGCCCCAAGGGCACGGTCTGCGCGCAGTCCATGTGCCGGGATGAGGGCGGAGACCCGGACTGGGACGGAATCCCGACAGGGCGTGAGGTGGCGGTGGGTTCGTCCCCCCTGGACTTCGACACCGACGCTGACGGGCTGGGGGACGGCGACGAGTGGGGTCCCGACACCGCCCCGATGGATACCGACGGGGACGGCGTCCCCGACCTGCTGGAGAGCGCGCTGGCCGACGCGGACGGTGACTGCGTCCCCGATCCCATCGATCCCAACGACAATGAGGCGGATCCCGCGGATCAGGTCTTCGCTCGGGGAGAGCTCTGCCCGTCCGTGGGCCTCTGCGAAGAACTCTGGGATGATCTTACCCTGGCCTGCGTGGACGGGATCGCCGTCTGCGCGTGGCCCGACGGGACGCCGATACCGAAGCAGGAGGAGGCCTGCGATGAGCGGGACGAAGACTGCGACGGAGAGACCGACGAAGGTCTCGTCTGGGAGGGGTATCCCATCGGAGAAGGCTGCATCGTGACCGGACTCTGCGGGCCGGGGACCGTGGAGTGCAATCCTGAGACCCTCGCAGCGATTTGTTCCACTGCGCCAGGCGGCACCGAGAGCCCGGCGGTGGCGGAGTTCTGTAACGGCAAAGACGACGACTGCGATGGAGTCATCGACGACGGCTACCTCTATCAGGGTCACCACATGGGTGAATCCTGCGTAGCACCCGGGATC
>CAZNWW010000290.1:5603-5835 GCA_964576155.1 uncultured Myxococcales bacterium
GTGCGCTTATAACGGGCTCTCAGCGTTCTGCTCCACGGGCCCGTACGGCACAAAGGACAAGTCCCAGCCCGAGCAATGCGACGCGCTGGACAACGACTGCGACGGCAAGACCGACGAGGAGCTCACTGGCTCCGCCGACCTGGCTTGCCCTGACACCGGTGTCTGCGCTGTCCACAGGGAGGCCCTCCTGGCGCAATGCGATATCGGCAACTGGTTCTGCGCGCTGGCGCCC
>CAZNWW010000291.1:0-5765 GCA_964576155.1 uncultured Myxococcales bacterium
GCCGTCCAGGATACCGAAGGCCTCGATCATGAAGGCTTCCTGGTCCTCAACAGCTCCGGGGCAGGGCGAGCCCCCGACCTGTCGCCAGGCCTCCCAGAGGGCAAGCGTCCTCCACTCTCTGGGCCGGACCTCCACGAGCGGGCAACGGGAAACCCGCCGATCCTCGGCTCGGACGCTTCCGGCTCGGTGGGATGGTGGGGGCAGCTTCACCGGAGACCGCCAGGGCTTGCCCTTCCCACGGCATCGAGTGCCGCCACAAGAGCCCCACAACTTGCAGCCATTCCAGTCGCCCCCCCACAGCTCGCGCTGCTCGGGCTCGGGTGACTTGTGGGCGGAATACTGGAGCGCCGCCCTCAGTCTTTTCCCGAAGCGCTGCCCACCTGTCCAGCCTTCAAGATCGCATTGAAGACCTCCTCTCGGAGTCCTTCGTTGTCGTTGATGAAGGCCAGGGCTGCCTCGATGGACATCTGCCGCCCGTCTTCGGTCAGGTTCTCGACGGCGAGAATGAGGTCCTTGAACAGCTCCTCTCGGAAGCCCCCTACGCGGTCGCTCCAGGCCTTGAGGGGCTCCACTGGGGCCAGGCCATCCCCCTCCGCCTCCGTGGCCTCTATCGCCCGGAGAGGGGCCTCCATGATGATCTCTCGCCAAGCGACCATCCAGCCGACGGTCGGGGGTGAGAAGACGACGACGCAGGGGTCTTCTTCTTCTTGGTTGCCGCCCCAGGCCGGAACATATCGACGGCGTTTCCACTTCTTGATCTCCACGAGGACGCTCCCGTGTTGGTGGTTGTCAGAATCAGCCGAACATCAGGAGGATCTCGTCGGCTCCGGAGGTCGTTCCCTCGCATTGGCCCGTCAGCTCCAGGGTCACCTCGTCGGAGCCTCGGTCCAGGCTCACGTCGGTCATCCGGATCCGCGGGGCGACCCATCCGAACATGCTGCCTTCGGTCTCACCTGTCACGACGGCCACGCTGACTTGCTGCGAGCTGCCCCCGGCGACGTTCGTAGTCTGGAAGGCCTGCATCTCGAGAAGCATGTTCGCCTCGTAGAGAGTCCAGCCCGACAGGGTCGCCGTCACCTCTCGCTGGGCCATCGTATAACCGGCATTCTTGAAGGCCGAGCCATGCTCGTCCTCGCGGTAGTTCAGACCGAAGCCGCAGTCGAGGGTGGAGGAGTTGCACTGGAGGGAAATCGCGGTCGCTTCCCCGTAGGCGGCGGCTGCAATCTGGCCAGAGGTGGCCGGGACCGGAGCCCCTGCATAGGTCCCGGTCGGGCGATATGGCAGAACCTTGGTGCCTACGGCCCAGGCGGTTCCGGGATCTGACGTTCCGAGCTGAGCCCGGGTCACGGTCCAGGTCGCCCCGGAGATGGCCGTCAGCTTGACGGTCTCGGTGGTGGTCGCCCCGTCGTTGAAGTTCCAGTACGTGTTGACCAGCGCACCGGAGGAGGCGAGGCCCTGATCAACCGTGATCGACACGGAGGATCCGCCGGTGGCAAGCTCTGCGCCAAGAAGCGTCTGAAAGAGGCGGTCGTGCCTTCGGCCGGTCCCGGAGCAGGTAAAGCGGGCCGCGTCCTCGCCGCCCTGGGTGAAGGACATCGAGCCCGGCGTCCAGCCACCGATGCGATCGGCGGAATTGTTATTTAGAAGCCAGAGACAGAGAGCGTCCTCGCTGGTATCGCGCGTCGCCTTCGGCTTATAGGCGATGGCACCCTTGATGTTGGCCCCAGTGGCGGGGGTGAAGGTCAAGGGTGGCTCGACGGTGATCTGGTCGCTCGGCGCATAGATGCTGACGATCCGCCGCATCTCGTAAAGCTCCGAGGTGGCGGAGGTCTCCACGATGATCGCGTCTCCGTTCTCGAAGCCCGAGACGCTTGTGCAGTCGAGAACGTGCGCCGTGCTGGATGCGCCGCTAGTGGTCGTCGTCGCGCTTCGGTCCACCTTCGTCCATCCGCTAGTGGTCAGCATCTCGTCGATGTCGGGAGCCGTGGTCCGCGTCCCCGACGGCATGACGTAGCCCTCAATGGAGGCCTCAGCCGTCTTCTTCTGGGCGATGCCAGGGACGGCGGTGGCGGTGCCGAGCTTGTCCTCCCGAGGGACGTAGGCAATCGTTCCGGAGCCAGAGCCGCCGATCACGCGCACTGCGTCAGCTGCCTCGGGGTAGCTCTCGCCAGCAGTGTCCGTGATGGAGTAGGCCGACTGGGCCGCCACGAAGGCGACGAGGTCGCGACCGATATCAACTTTTGGGCCTGCCATTTTTTCGCTCCTAATACAATTCGCTTGTGATGACTTCCAGGCTCGTCAGAAGAGCCACATTAGGCGCAACGACGCCCGTATCGGCCCCTGGAATCTGGTTGGTAACCGTAGCACGAACAATCCCCGAAGCGTTGCCCAAGGTCCACCCCTGACCGCCTGCCGGGCTTGCTCTTCGGTTGAAGATCGTCTTGATGGCGTCCCCATAACGCCACGCAGCCACCATGGCTTGGACCTCGTTGCCCGCGACGTTGGCATCTAGGACCACCAGGGCGAGGTCGAAGACGACCCGGTAGAAGCGGGAGTTCGCATCCAGCTCGCCCGTGGTCGAGTCAATCGTGATTGACATATACGGGAAGAGGGTGGCTTGGCCGGCCCGGTGGTACCACTGCTCAATCTGGGCGACGTCGGGAAGCTCGGCTGTGGTGATTCCCAGGTCGCTCCGTATTGTGGCCAGGGTCTGGGCGTTGATCCCTGTCGTTCCATCATTGAGGACAGAGAAGATCGCATCCATGGCTCGTTCGGTGAAGGTTGCCATCGCTCACCGCGTTTCCAGGCGCATGACACCCCGGCGCATCTTCCGCCAATCGTAGGTCTTCACGAAGGGGTGGTTGTCGCCAAAGGCCTCTTTGCGGGCCTTGACGATGTAGACCTGGAAGATCTGTGCGATGGCTGTGGCGAGTGGGACATCCCCACCAGCCCCCACATCCTCCAGGCGGGGTGGGACCACCTTCTCGGAGTAGCGAACCGGCGGTCTGGGATAGTCCCCCTTCTCATAAGCAGGGCCCTCCGCGCGGCTGTGGGCCTTGCCGTACTTCCCCACCTTCGTGTTCTCATCGAGGCCGACTTCCAAGGTGGCCCTGGTCATTTTCAGATGCGCGCCAGGCCGGAAGCTCCCCCGGCCGCCTCCACGCACCAGGGCATCCCGTAGCGTCCCGGTCAGCTGGAGAATGGGACGACCGGGGAAGTTCCTTCTCTTCCACTTCCAATAATTGAATGAGAGTCCCGGGAACTTCTGTCCGGTGCTTTGCCCCTCGGTTGCGAAGTGGCGGGACTCGTGCTTTCGGAAGAGGTGGACCACATCCGTAAAGATCGGACGGAAGTCCTTGATCAGCCTGGCCCACCTGGAGAAGCCCAGCTCGATGTTCTTCGCATCGGGCTCGAAGATGAGGGAGAAGGTGACGCCACCCGGGCCAGCCCCGGTACGCCGCATCTCGCTCGCGGAGG
This sequence comes from uncultured Myxococcales bacterium, assembly GCA_964576155.1. Lineage (GTDB taxonomy): Bacteria > Myxococcota_A > UBA9042 > CAIXZC01 > CAIXZC01 > CAZNWW01. Next base: position 3,478 of record CAZNWW010000291.1, read on the forward strand.
CCGAGAGATTCCCCAGGCCTGAGCCGTAGGCCGTCGAGAGGGCCACGGCTAGAGGTCCGAGCCGTCAGGCCAGATGGGAGTCGCTGCGTAGGGAGCGTCCCCGGTGCCGGGAGCTGGGTCCCAATCGGGATCCTTGGCCCTGGTCCAGTGGGAACCCATGCGGGAGTCTGCGGACCCAGCGTCGGCGCTGCCCCCGTTGTCGAGGAGCATCATCCGGATCGCTGGGACGGAGCGCAGCATCTCTTCGCCGAGCTTGATGAGTGCTGGGGCCGTGCTTTCTGCGTCTCGACCGATGGACCCCTTTGCCAGGAGGACCTCGCCGCTCGTGAGCATCATCTCTACCTGCTGAGCCCAGGCCTCGGCCACCGAAGAGGCCGTGATCGAGTCGCTGATCCCGTTGGTAAGGAGGGCGACGCGCACCTGGTTGTAGGCCTTGGCCCAGATCACCGCCGCCTGCGTGGAGGTCGGGGTTGTCGTTGAGGAGAGGGTCCCGAGCTGGGGGGCCATCGAGGTCGCGGTAGCGATGTCGGCGTTGTAAGCCACGGCCGCTCCCTAGTCTTTAGCCGCCGCCTTGGCCTTCTTCTTGGGCTTGGGCTTCGTCGCGGCCTTCGCGGCACCCCGCGAGATCAGCTTGGCCCCGCTGTAGTCGGAGGCCTCGAAGGAGTCGCCAGGCGCGAGATTGACGCCCTCGACGGACAGCAGACAGCAGGCCACGAGCTTCATCAGTCGGCCCTCTTGGGCGCTGCCCTCTTCTTGGCCGGCGCTTTCTTCTTGACGACAGGCTTGGGCCGCGCCGGGGCGGGTCCTGCGACCTCCCGGATCACCCCAACCGCCTCAAGCTCGCCCGAGTTCTTGAGTGGCGGAACCAGCGCGCCGGCCGGGTATTCAACCCCGCTATGCCTGAGGCATTGCCCGGGACAGACTTCGTACTTCGCCATGAGGGACGCTCCTCTCGGTGCTAGGCGTGGCTCAGCACGCCCATGGTTTCCCAGTCGGTGCCGTCGCAGAAGAAGATCCCCCACTTGCCCTGTCCCAAGGTTTCCTTGGTGGCTGCCGCGTCGTTCCTCACGACCAAATTCTCAGCGCCACCTGCCGTGTTCTTGATGAAGAAGAAGAGCCCCTGGGAGGCCTCCTCTGCCGGGAGGTCCACGTTGCGGTGTGAGCCGTCGGGGTCCAGCGCTTGGAACTGGGCATCTTGAGGGACGAGCGTCTTCGTGCCTGCCAGGGTCTCGACATTGCCCCCGAGACGGACGCGCAGGCCGTTGACCGGGTTGACCGCGACCCCTTGGGGGATCAGTGTTTCTGCCATGATTCGCTCCTAGCTCACTACTGTCGAGTACAGGTAGCCCAGCTCTGTAGTCGGGGCGGCGAACTGATCTGTGTGGAGCAAGTCCAGCTGCTCCACGTAGGGGGTCGGCTCCCACCGGCGCACGGCGCCGTCTGTAGACCCCTGGAACTTCCACCGCTGGAGGCAGCTCTGGGGGGTCATCGGGGCCGGGCTGGGTCGCAGTCGTGCGAACAGGCAAAACTTCCCCCATATAAACGCGTTGGTTTCGGTGAGATTTTCTTCGGCGGTATTTGCGACCGCTTTGCCCACGTAGACATTCTCGACGTCTAGGGCCCGAGCGATGTCGTCGTTGGTCACGATGCCGACACTGTTTTGCGTCCTGGACGAGAATTCCACCAAAAGGCTGTGCTGGCGCAGTGCCTTATAGACCTCGTACCCAATAATGGCGGTATTCGGGGCCTCTCCAGAGGCCTTGATGATCGTGTCCCTGGCGGTCTGGGCGATGGAGACGGGGTCGCTCGCGGCGTTGTCCCACTGGTCGGAACCAGAGAGGGCCGTGGTCTTGCCAGAGAAGACCGTGGTCGAGAAGGCGATGGCTGCTGCCTGGCGCTCTCGGTTGATTGCTACCTCGCGGGCGAGGATAGCGGCCTTGGCCTGCCTCATGTTCAGCCCGTTGCCCTTGGCGAACTCCGCGGTGGACTTGCTGAGCTGACAGCCGAGGCCGTTGAGGTCCACTTCCCAGCCCGTGGCCTTGCTGATGCTGGTAGACAGCAGCAGGGGCGAGGACTGGCCGTCGGCCATGACCATATCGTGACCCGGAGACGCTGAGGAAAAACCGCCATCTAGGCTGTAGAACTGGCCGCTCTTACTTGGCACGGATGTTGCAGGGAAAACGTCATCCGCAATAAAGCTCCCCAGACTCGGCCCAAGGAGCCGAATGTAGTTGGTGAGCATCACGTCTTGCTTGAAGGATAAAATATTACTCATTGGTCAGTATCTC
>CAZNWW010000292.1:0-5530 GCA_964576155.1 uncultured Myxococcales bacterium
ATTCCACGTCGGGGACCGCCGCCCCTTCCTGTGGACCGCGCGGCTGGGCGGCTGCCTGCTGATCCAGGACCTGCCCACGCTCGCAGATGCGGCCGCTCTGGTCGACCGCTTCGGTGAACAGATGGTGGCAGAGAGTGCGCAGTACGGCGTGGTGACGCGCCTGGATCTGGAGGGGCGTCGCGTTGTCGTACGGATGACCGGGGACGCGTTCGCTTGCATGAGCATGAACGTGGCCATGACCATCCCCCTGTTCCTGCGCTACCAGAAGGAGAGGTCCGACCGTCCCAAGTCAGTCACCGGACACATCGGACGCCGATGCCCCAGTACGCTCCGTTGACGGGAGCACCTCTCAATCCGCAGCCGCTACAGGCGTCGCTGGCGCAGGGCCTCGAAAGACAGCTTCCTTCTCGAACGTTGCAGTCCCCATCCGGCATTGTCTCCTTGCAGCCGCGGATCAAGGAACGCAGCTCACCGATCTTGGGCAGGTGCCAATCGTCCTGACCGGCCAGGACGAGGTTGTCACAGTATTTCGTGGCAGCGGACCACTCCATCGACGCTTCCGGACCCGGGTTCTCCCACATCAGCGTGGTCGAGACATCGACCCAGATCCCTTCGCAATGGTCCGATCTCGTGCAGATTTTCTTCACGGGTTTGGGCGTCTCGGTGGGCATGGGCTCATCAGTGGAACATCCGACAAGGAGAGCCAACGAGATGGTGAGCCCGAGAACGCGGAATCCGACGGTGTGCATTCATCCCTCCCGGTTCACATCAATAGTATCTGTCGAGCAACCCGGGATTATTGGGCACAGGAACGCGTTTGTCCCCCGCGCCGTCGGTGTCGTCCCGGTACAGGTCCGGATCGTCGCTGTAGGTGGGATCGAAGCTCCCCCACTCGGGGTGGGCGTTGAACCAGAAGCAGTCGAAGGGCTGGTCGAACCAGCCGTCCGGGGATCCGTCACCGTCCACGTCCGGGCCGCCCCACGGATGGAGAAAACTGGTCCCCTTGGAGGTTCAGGACCGTCTGGGGTACCACCTCGCTCCCCTGGAGGACATGTTTGACCGCAGTGGGGCACCCGCAGCACTTGGTGACGCCGGAGACGGGGACCTCCAGGTCGCCGATCCACGCGTCCGACTCGATGACCACTGTACCCTCGTCCGGAATCGGGGCCTCTCCGGAACCTCTGACGAGCAGGGCATCTTCTCCGGGGAGGAGGTCCGGATCCTCCTGCGTTTCGCCACGGTGGACGGCATCAGTAACGCCGGCGAAGGGGTCTACGTGGACCAGATCACCGTGGTCGCCGGCGAGAAGGACGGCTGCTGCGAGTTCGACAGCGACTGCTTCAACACGGACCTCTGCACCGAAGATCTCTGCAGCAAGGCATGGTCCTGCACCGCCGAGGATGTGTTCGGGAGCTACCTCTGGGAGGTCTTCCCCGACGAGGAGACGCCCCAGGGCTGGACCTTGAACACCACCAACCTGGAGCTCTTCTGGAGTGTCCAACCGTTCCGCTCGGTCTCCAGCCGGTACAGCTTCTACGGCGGGAATCCAGGGACACAGACCTATGATCACGGCAAGGGCTCCTTCGCTGCCTTGTCTCCGGTGCTCAACCTGGAGAACGCCATCGCGCCGGTCCTGCGCTTCAACCTCTTCGCAGACTTCGACGATCTCTCCTGCACCAAGGACTACTTCCAGGTGATCCTCCTAAAACAGGGCGGTCTCAACATGCAGATTCCGATCCACACGAACTGCAACGGCACCGGCGGCGACTTCACGGCGATCGAGGTGGATCTCTCCGCTTATTCAGGAGCCATGGTGCAGCTCCGCTTCTACGTCACCGTGGACAAGGAGAACAACTCCGGGGAGGGGGTCTACGTGGATGACATCCGGGTCGACGAGGACGGGATCGAAGACCCCGGATGCTGCGCCGGTAACTCCGACTGCACAGATGGAGACAAATGCACCACCGACATCTGCGCAGGAGAAGCAGGCGCTGGGGTTTGCCTCAACACGCCGCTGCCGGTGGTCGAGGACGACTTCGACGACGGCGACAGCGAGGACTGGAGCATTCACAGCGAGATCCCCGGAGGGAGCACCTGGGCCGTCTCTGATCAAGACGCTGTCAGTGATCCCTTCTCCCTCCAGGCCTCGAACCAGAACATCATCGGCCTCCCGAACTCCAGCTGGACCACCGCAGACTCACCACCTCTCACGTTGGGCTCAATTTCCCCCGGAAACATCCCTCTGGTCGTTGAATATCATCGAGTACTGGCAATGGAAAGCCAACAGGGCCAGGAGGCGAGCCTGGTGGTCAAGTGGCAGTATCGAACCGCGGACGGCGGATACTGGATGACAGGCGGCAACCTCGAGTCCATCGACAGTCCGTCGTCGTGGGCCAAGAAGACATTCACGATCAATCCGGTCGGCGCTATCTACCAGGTCAGGGTTCGCTTCAAATTCAGCCATAGCTGCCAGGGATACGGGAGCTGCAGCTCCCGCGCCAACATCGACGACTTCGTCCTCGGCTGGGAAGAGTGCATATAGCGAGGACTTAGGAAAGAGCCGGATCTCCATCCGGTCGACACTGCCCGCTCCGGAGTTTAGAATCCCACCCATGAACCCGGAGGTAGGTCTTGAGAGGTCGTCTTCCACTGCTGTTGCTCTCCATCTTCCTGCTCCCGACATTCGTCGCCGCTGAGGCCGGGGAGCCGCCGGAGCCGTCGAGCACGTTCCGCCTGGGCTCCTTCCGCATGGACCTCCCCGCCGAGTACCGACTGGCCTGGTTCGGCGTGACCGCGGTGGACGCTGTCATCGCCGGCTCGGACGCGGCCGCGCTCCCACGGGAGACTGCCCTGCACCACCGACTCCGCATCGCCCCTGCCTTCTCCTATGAGCGGGGCTCAGGGTTCCTGCGGCTGGTGAAGGTCAAGCTGGAAGGCGATCTCCTGGACGGTGACCATGGATTCAGCCCGGATCCCAGGGACGTGCTGACCTTTGAGACGCGGCCGCGCGACGGTTCGGACCTCTTCGACGCGGACAACATCCTCCTGCGCCAGGCCTACGCGGTGGTTGCCACCACCGCGGGCTACCTGAAGATCGGACGGCAGGTCTCAAACTGGGGCCTGGGCCTGGTCGCCAACGACGGCACGGCCCGCCCCATGACATTCGGCATGTCCCGCTGGGGAGACATCGTGGACCGGGCGCAGCTCGTCGTAAGGCCCGTGGGGCTCTTCACCCACGACCCGAAACGTAACCCCCTCTACCTCGTAGGAGCCGTGGACCGGGTCTGGCGGGACGACACCGCTGACCAGGACCAGGACGGGCACACCTTCAACTTCATCGGATCGGCCCTGGTGCGCTTCCCATGGATCGAGGGCGGGTTCTACATGGTCCGTCGTCACCAGGCGTACAACGAGCAGCCCCTGGCGTGGGACTGCGAGGGCGGGAGCTGCATACAGGATACGGGGCTCTCCTCCCGACGCCTCGAGACACGGGCGTGGGTCCTGGACGCGTTCCTCAAGGTCGAACACCGCTTCGGGCCCGTGCGCTTGTACGGGGCAGGAGAGGCGGCCTGGATCCTCGGGCACACGGAGCTGTTCAGCAACGCTGACATCAACCGTCACCGGCTGGAGGAGATGGGCTTCGTGGCCCGAGCCGGGATTGAGTACGACATGGCGGACCTTCGCCTGGAGGTGGGGTACGCGTCCGGTGACACGGACTCGACCGATGACCGGATCCGGGGCTTCAGCTTCGACCGTGACTACCGGGTCGGGCTGGTGCTCTTCCCCCAGTACCTGGCCCGGCTCACCGCGATCAGCGCGTGGAACCTCACCCGCCCCGAGTATTCCCACGTCGCCCCGGCGGGCGTCACCCATCTCCCCACGGACGGCGCGTTGACCAACGCCATCTATGTGAACCCGGTGCTCAAGCTGGCCCCGACGGACCGCCTTCACGTGCTGATCGGGTTCCTGTGGGCCCGGGCCGAGGAGCAGGCCTATGATCCCTTCCAGTCCAACATGGTCGCCGGCAGCGAGGTGAAGGGCTGGCGAGGCGCCCCTCGGAAGCGAACCCTGGGTTGGGAGGTGGACATCGCGGTCGGCTACGACTGGGACCTGGCCGGCTGGGCCTACCTGCGAACCGTGCTCGAGGGCGGCTGGCTCCGGCCCGGGGACGCGTTCGAGACCGCGGACGGGACAGTCGCCCGCGATGCGGGGATGATCCAGGCCCGCCTCGAGCTGGGCTGGTAGGAGGATGACGATGGACACACGAAACACGACCCTCCTCCTCGTGCTCCTCGCAATGGCCTGCCATGACGGCGGCGCTCGCTCCACCTCACCGAAGACGGCCCGGAAGGACGGACCGCGGGTGGTCTGGGATCCGCTCCACCGGCCCATCCCGGAGATCCCCTTCCCCAACGACAAGGCCACTCGTCTCGACGAAGAATCCCCAACCGGGATCCGCCTGAACCTCTCGGGCCAAGCCGTCACCGACGTGGAGCGGCGCCAGCGTGAAGGGATGCAGCGGCTCTCGGGCGCCGGGACCATGGGTCCGATCTCCGTGTCCTTTACCGCCCCGCTGGATCTGGTGGACCTGCGGAAGCGGCAGCACCCGGACCGGAAAGACCCGGTGAGCGGCGCGCTCACACCCGAGGCGCTGGCCTGGGATCCGTCCGACCACGCTATCTACCTGGTCAACGTGGAGGAGGGCAGCCTGCACCACGGACAGCTGATCCCGCTGGACGTAGGCGGAGGACACTACCCCCACGCGACCAGCCCCTGCCAGTTCTGGCCGCATGACCCGATGCGTGCCCTGGACAACTTCATCCTCCCTGAGGACAACCGGGCGGACACCGACGGGGACGGGATCCCGGAGTTCGTCTATCACTGGGAGGTGGCTACGAACACCCTGCTCCTCCGTCCCCTCATCCCGATGAACCGCGGGGCGCGTCACGTCCTGGTGCTTACGAAGCGGCTCAAGGGCTACGTGGACGACGGGAGCGGTGGATGGGTCGAGGACAAAAACGGCCCCATCCTGAGACCCGTTGAGTCCCCCTTCGATCACGTCTGCCCCCCGGGGCAGGAGGATGCACTCCGCGACGCAGTGGGAGTTCTCGCATCCCAAGGGATCGGGATGGATGACGTGGCCTTCGGGTGGTCCTTCACGACACAGGACACGGCCGAGCTGCTGGACGCACTCCGTCGCGGCCTGGACGGCGAGGGACCCTTCGCCTACCTGTCGGAGGAGCACCCCCCCGTGATCATCGACGTCGAGAACATGGACATCGAGCTGGACGCGGACTCGAACGAGGACGGCAAACCGGACGTGCCCTTCGATAACCTCTACGTGATCCAGGCGGAGTACCTCCAGCCGCTCCTGGACATCATCGCCGGGGTGATGACCACCGAGCTCCAGGGGAGCTACCTGGGGGACATCAACTACTTTGTCTTCGGCAGCTACAGCGCACCGGGGTTCCTGCGGACACCTGACAAACGCATCGACCTGAATCCTGTGACGGGAGAGGGCACCGTGACC
>CAZNWW010000292.1:5540-5760 GCA_964576155.1 uncultured Myxococcales bacterium
AGGAGATCCCGTTCATGATCTCCGTCCCGAAGGCACGTGCCGACTGCCCGAAGTACGTCCCGGGCACCCGGCCTCCCCGGGGTTGCCCGCCCTTCCCGGTAATGATGTACGCACACGGGACCCAGACATCGCGGCTGGAGGTCATCGGCATAGCGAACAAGATCGCCAAGATGGGGGTAGCGTGCTGGTCCTACGATTCGGTAGGGCACGGTCCTTTCGT
>CAZNWW010000293.1:0-5750 GCA_964576155.1 uncultured Myxococcales bacterium
CGGTTCCCAATACTCTACCTGGAGGGGTAAAACACGGATGAAGCTTCCTATCCACCGAGCTGTCATCACAGGTGTCGTTTGTGGTGCACGCATCCCCATCGTTGCAAACCTTGGTGTTGGCGGTGTGGACGCAACCAATCGCCGGGTCACAGGTGTCGTCGGTACAGATATTGCCGTTGTTGCAGTTGGGTGCTGGACCTCCCACACATGCGTTTCCTGTGCAGGTGTCGCTTGTGGTGCACGCGTTTTCGTCGTTGCAGGGCAGGGTGTTGGCGAAGTGGGTGCACCCGGTGTCCGAATCACAGCCGTCGTCTGTGCACAGGTTTTCATCGTTTCAGTCGGGGGCGATCCCTCCCATGCAGGTGTTTTCAGCACAGGTGTCGTTGGTGGTGCATGCGTCTCCGTCGTCGCAGGGGAGGATGTTGGCCAGGTGGACGCATCCAGTGTCCGAGTCGCAGCTGTCGTCGGTGCAGATGTTTCCGTCGTTGCAGTCGAGGGCCGGGCCTCCGGCGCAGGCCGCTTCTGCGCAGGTGTCGTTGGTGGTACAGGTGTTGGCGTCGTCACAGGGGAGGGCGTTGGGGGGGAAGATGCATCCGGTGTCCGGGTCGCATCCGTCGTCAGTGCATCCATTTCCATCTAAGCAGGTGATGTCTGTTCCACTGCACGTTCCATTGGCACAGGTGTCTCCCTCAGTGCATGCGTTGCCGTCGTCACATTCCTTTTTCTCGCCACTTATGCACTCGCCGTCCTGGCAGGTGTCGGTGAGGGTGCAGGGGTTTCCGTTTTCGCAAGGCCCGTCGACGTTTTCGTAGAAGCAGCCTTCGGCGGCATCGCAGCCGTCGGTGGTGCAGTCATTGCCGTCATCGCACTCCACCAGGGTACCGGCACATTGTCCGGCGGTGCATGCGTCGTCGGTGGTGCATTGGTTGTCGTCACTGCAGGTTTTGCCGTCAGCGAGCGGGGCCGCCACGCATCCCTGCTCCGGGTCACAGGTGTTGGTGGTACAGTCGTTTTCGTCATCACACGCCAGGGCCCCGGCACCAAAACATTGAGCTTCGTCGGTGCAGGTGTCTTCGGTTGTGCAGGCGTTGCCGTCGTCGCAGGGTTCGTCCGGCAGGGGGGTGGCCGTACAAGCGCCCTCCTCGCACCCGTCGATTGTGCATTCGTTTCCGTCATCGCATACCAACTCTTCACAGGGGTCGGTTGCTGTAGCGATGTCCTTGAGTCCACTGGGCTGCGTGTCGGTCGTCAGCAGACTCCCCGGTGGTTCCAAGGTGGGCAGGATCTCAGTAGAGTCGGGACAACCCGCCAGGATGAGCGCAACGAGCAAAACAATGATTGAAAGCACAGAACGACCTATGGTCGACTCCTTCATGACTGTTGATGAGGAGATGAGAATATCCCTGACGGGGGTGGAACTGCAACCGGAACCTTCGCTTTGGCGTCTGTGCCCCGTTTCCTCAAAGAATTGGGGCGCTCCGGTCAGAGTTTCATCGATTCAGTCCCGATCAGGGGCACTGGTAACACAGGGTCTGTTGGCAACTTTTGTTGTAGTAGTTCAAGGGCAGGCAATCGTTGCTGTTGTAGGTGGCGTGAATGCAGGCAGATCCCAACTGGTTGGGCTGCATTCCGGTGTCGTTGAGGCACCAGTTGGGGAGCAGCGCCTGGGCCGGCCAGTTGGCCGACCAGAAGAGATAACCGGGGGGCGCCATGCCGTCGGCTCCGAAGCTGGGATCGAGGGCTCTGACCTGGTAGGTGGCGATCTTCCAGGGCAGGTTGTGGCAGATTACATCAATCTGAACCCTGCACTGAGAGCCACAGTCCCAGTCGTTTGAGGGAGTGCAGCCAAGGGGACAACATCCGTCTCCTCCGAAGCATCCAGGAGATGGCGTTGGCACACAGGCCGCATCACAGGTGCTGGGGGATCCGACCAGGGTGAGCCCGGTGCAGGTGTTGGAGGTGAAGCAGGTGGGACAGTTGCCGTCGCAGGTCTCTCCCCCGTCCACGATCCCGTTGCCGCAACAATTGGGTGTCGGGTTCGACACGCACCCGCTGGTGGGACTGCAGGTGTCGGTGATGCAGAGCTGTCCAGTCGCACAGACCGCGTCATTGGGTGTGTGTACGCAGCCAGAGGCCGGGTCGCAGGAGTCAGTCGTGCACGAGAAGCTGTCGGTGCAATCGGGCGCGGCCCCGCCCACGCAGGTGCCGCCGAGGCAGTGATCCCCCGTGGTGCACGCGGAGCCGTCGTCGCAGTCCCCCGAGGTGGGCGGGAACTGGCAGCCGGCCTCGGGATCGCAGAGGTCATCGGTGCAGGGGTTCCCGTCCGCGCAGGCCAGGACCCCGCCCCCGATGCACTCCCCGAGGGCGCAGTGGTCCCCCGTCGTACAGAGATCGTCGTCGTCGCAGGGCGCCGCGTTGAGCAGGTACACGCAGCCTGTCGTCGGATCGCAGGAGTCGTCGGTGCAGAGGTTGCCGTCGTCGCAGTCCAGGGCCGCGGCCCCCACGCAGGCCCCCCCCCCGCAGGTGTCCCCCGTGGTGCAGGGGTTCCCGTCGTCGCAAGGGGCCGCGTTGAAGGTGTTCACGCAGCCGCTGTCGGGATCGCACGTGTCGTCGGTGCAGGGGTTGCCGTCGCCGCAGCTCGCGGGCGTGCCGGGCGCGCAGGCCCCGTCCGCGCAGGCGTCGCCGACGGTGCACGCGTCCCCGTCGTCACAGGCGAAGCCCTCGTGGTCCGGCGCCAGGCTGCACGCGCCCGTCGCCGGGTCACACGCGGGCTGGACACAGATGGAGGCCGGCCCCTCGCCGTCGGGGCAGTCGACGACGGTCCCCGGAGCGACCTTGCAGAGGTAGGGCAGTGACGTCAGGTCGCAGAACAGAGTGCCGTTGCACAGGTCCCCGTCCTCGAAGGCCCCGCAGTTCTCGTCCGCGAGGCACTCGCAGGGTACCGCCTGGCCCGCGCACTCCCCGTCCGCGCAGAGGTCCCCCGTAGTGCAGGGGTCGCCGTCATCGCACGGCGCCGTGTTGAAGACGTGGACGCAGCCGCTCAGGGGCTCGCAGAGATCGTCGGTGCAGGGGTCGCCGTCGTCGCAGTCCAGGGCCGCGGCCCCCGCGCAGATCCCGTCCGCGCAGAGGTCCCCCGTGGTGCAGGGGTTCCCGTCGTCGCAAGGGGCCGCGTTGAAGGTGTTCACGCAGCCGCTGTCGGGATCGCACGTGTCGTCGGTGCAGGGGTTGCCGTCGCCGCAGCTCGCGGGCGTGCCGGGCGCGCAGGCCCCGTCCGCGCAGGCGTCGCCGACGGTGCACGCGTCCCCGTCGTCACAGGCGAAGCCCTCGTGGTCCGGCGCCAGGCTGCACGCGCCCGTCGCCGGGTCACACGCGGGCTGGACACAGATGGAGGCCGGCCCTTCGCCGCCGGGGCACTCGATGACGCTGTCAGGGGCCACCTTACAGAGGTAGGGCACCATCGCCAGATCGCAGAACAGGGTGCCGTTGCAGACGTCACCGTCCTCGAGGCCCGCGCAGTCCTCATCGGAGAGGCACTCGCAGGGCACCGCCTCGCCTGCGCACAGGCCCTCCGTGCAGTGGTCCCCCACGGTGCAGGGATCGCCGTCGTCGCAGTCCCCCGGGATCGGCGGGTATTCGCAGCCGCCGGTGTCGGTGCAGAGGTTGTCCGTGCAGGGGTTCTCGTCGTCGCACTCCACCATGTCGCCCACGCAGACCCCGGAGACGCAGTGATCCGCTACGGTGCAGGGGTTCTCGTCGATGCACTCCACGTCGCTCAAGGCGACGTGCTCGCAGCCGGTCTCGCCCGTGCATTGGTCCTCGGTGCACCCGTTATCGTCGTCGCAGAGGGCCACGTAGACCCCCTCTACGAGGGTGGGCTCGTCGGTCTCGCCGTCGCAGTCGTCGTCCAGGCCGTTGCAGATCTCGGCCGCGGGGGACGCGGCGTCGCAGGGCGAGAGGCCCGCATCGGTGCAGACCCGAACCCCCTCGCAGCTGCCGTGCTCGTTGGTCACCGCGCACGCGGTGGCCAGGCCCAGGGCCGCGGAGGTGCCCGTGCAGGGGCACTCCCCGGTGTCGTTGACGCACTGGAGCAGCGGTGCGCCGTCCACGGAGTCGACCTCCAGGCAGGAGAAGCCCCAGGGGCACTGGTCGTCGTCGTCGCAGGGGCCGCCGCAGAAGTCACCGTCGGTCCCGTAGTCGAGGCACGCGTCCTGCGCGCCGCCCAGGCTGGTGCAGTCCGCCCCCGTGGTGCAGGGCCGGCAGAGGTTCGCGTAGTTCGACACGCAGATGTAGACCACGTCGGGATCGGTGCCGGCCACCTGCTGGCAGCCCCAGCCGGGGGGGCAGTCCTCCTGGCAGGTCAGGGAGCAGACGCGCTCGCCCATGTGCTGTACGCACCACCCGGACTGGCAGTCGCCGTTGTCGTCGCAGGGATCCAGGAAGCAGCCCTCGCCGGCTGCGCACGCGGGGACCGCGGCGTCGGTGTCCGGAGTGTCGATCCCCATGTCCGGGGCCGCATCCCAGGCCGTGTCGGGGAGGGAGATCTCCCAGGTGTCGACCCCGCCGGCCCCGTCGACCTTCGTGTCCGGCGCGGGGTCGGGGGGCTCCACGGGATCCGACGCGGTGGAGCAGGCCGTGAGGGCCGCGATCAGGCTGATAAGGACGAGGGTCGTACGCATGAATCTCTCCGGTGTCGGCGGCGATGCCCTGCAGAGTATATCAGGCATGGTGTCCAAGTGGGAGGGCGTTCCCCATGGACGACCAGGACAGAAACCTGTTCCCGGAGCACAGGCTTGAGGCGTACCACCTGGCCGTCGAGATGGCGGGCCACGCTGCAACGACGTAAGCTGGATTGCACCTTCACACAATGGAAGTCACGCAATCCGCCGGAGGCGCAGCAGCCAACGCCTCCGCGGCAAAGAGGTGGAAATATCCCAGCCGGGAGCCTGCGACCTGGGCTCTGAAAGCAACCACCACCGCGCACCACCAGGCCCGGCAGGTCGATCCATCAATCCATTTCAGATAGGTCATTGGACGGATCCTGCCCCCCCGCGTCTCTCCCCAACGACTCGCTCTGCAGGATCTCCACGCCAACCGCTCAACTCCGCTGTTTGCAGACAGGGAGCTGTCGAAGCGGTAGGATTCCCCCATCAACTACTGGAGACCAACGATGTCGCGTCGAGCAACGACAGGACGGAAATGGGGAGATTCTCTGACGCTGCAGCCGACCATCCTTCTCCTGCTCTTCCTGGGGGGCTGTGCGGGGACGTGACCGAGATCCTGGTTGTGGAGGAGCCATTCGTGGCAGAGGCGCCCTCCTGGGATGTGGCCGAAATCCTGGCCGGGGACGGCGGCCCTGGGGATACGGGGATCGTCCTGCCCGAGGACGAGGAAGGTGCGGCCCGTCACAAGGGAGGGAGCGGTTGCACGGCCAGGGATGGCCCACCCACCGGTCTCTCATTCCTCCTGCTCGGCCTGGTCTTCCTGGCTCGACTGCAAAGGACTACATAGAGACAAGGACCACCTAGGGACAATGCTGGTCACTTAAGGCAGGGATCGGGACACAATCCTGTTGGTGACGATCGCATTCCCGTCGCACGTCGCACGTACCACGTACCACGTACCACGGTCTCTTCTCTGCTCCTCAGGCTGTGGCTGTGCAACCCGGGACATGGGTAACAGCGTGCATTTCGTGCGACGTGCGACGTGTGACGGGATACCATAGTCTGATCGAGACAGGTTGGCCTTAAGTG
>CAZNWW010000294.1:0-5717 GCA_964576155.1 uncultured Myxococcales bacterium
GTCCTCGGCGAGCGACCGGGTGAGGGCATGATCATAGCGGACTTCGATCACGGGATCGACCCCTTCCATCCGGGCCTCTTCCACGCGGACGGCGGGTACTTCGCCTGGACCGACGTAGACGACGACGGCGCCCTCACCCCGGGGATCGACGGCGTGGACCTGGACGGGGACGACCACCTCTCCACACAGGAGGTGCTCCAGGCCTTCGACGCGTCGATCTTGAACCCATACGAGGAATACAGCCTGAAAAACACCGACGGCGTCTACGATCCCACGCTGGACTGGCTCTTCCTGGACCAGAACGGAACCGGCACCCGTGAGTGGGGTGCCGGGGCCGGCGCGACGGACGGGACAGCGGCTTTCGGAGAGCCCGTGTTCGTGGTGGACGACGTGGACGGGGACGGCGTTGTGGACCTCGAAGAGAAGCTCGTGCTCCTGCGCACCTCGAAGATTCGCGCCGTTCTGGTCGGCGACCAGATCTTTGAGCGCGGGACCAACCTCTCCTCCCTGGATCCTGACATCTTCGATGGGAGCTGGGCCGTCGACCAATCGGGGCACGGCACCGGGGTCACCGGCATCCTGGTTGCGAACACCCCCAGGATGTCGCGGTTCGTCGGGATGGCGCCCTACGCCGAGGTGGTCCTCGTCGATTCCTCCACAAGCAGCGGCAGCCAATACGGAGACATCGAACGCCTCCTGTGGGCAAAGGACCAGGGCGCGAAGCTCTTCCTCCATGAGTACTCATCCTGGGGCGCCGACCACATGGACGGGACATCGAACTACGACCAGGCCCTGGACTCCCTCGCCATTGACGACGGCATCCCCCAGATCTGCCCGGCGGGCAACCTGGCCGGCGCTGGAAAGCACGCACTCAACGAAGCTCCGCCCGGAACCACAGGCACCAGGTTCGAGCTTCCCACCGAGTACCCGGACTACCCAGGTTACGCGTTCGAGATCCCCTACCTCTACATCACCCTCTACTTCGCCGGAGCTCCGGAGGACGTAGACGTCTCACTCTCCATCCCCGGAGTAGCAGATCCCGTGCCCCTGCCCGAGGACACCTGGCAAGGGGAACAGCTCGCAGGTGGTCTCTTCGGCGGCATGTGGGCGAGCCAGTCCCCGGGAGGCTTCGCCATGGTCACCCTGGTCATCATGACCGAGGATCAGGTCTCCCCGCTGCCCTCTGGAGAGTGGACGATCCACCTGGACAACCAGGGCGCCCAGACCCTCTCGGTGCACGGCTTCCTCAACGACCCGCTGACCGGCTGGAGCAAAGGCCCCACCTGGACGGACGGGCTCACCCCTGACACCACCCTCTGTGCACCATCCACTGCGTCCGAGGCCCTTAGTGTCGGGGCCTACGCCGGTGTTCATGACCGCGTCGAGGGCCAGGGCAACCTGCGGGAATACAGCTCTCGTGGTCCCCGGATGGACGGCGAGGTGGGGATCGGCCTCGTCGCCCCGGACGACCCCTACACCACCCTCCCCTCCCTGACCATGCCCTACAGTTACGAGCTGGTGCACGGCGGGTACACCGTGTTCGGCGGCACCAGCGGCGCCGGACCTCACGTAGCGGGCACCATGGCGCTCTTGATGCAGGCATCGAAAGGGTTGTCAGCCCAGCAGGCGGTCCAAGCCATGTATGACGGCGCGCTTCAAACCCCGGACATGGGCACCCTGCCCAACAAGGACTGGGGGTACGGCAAGCTGGACGTATACAGGGCCGTGCTCGGCGTGGCTGCCGCCGAGAACGCGCCGCCCGTTGCTGCTGCGGCCGCGACGGACTCAGGCGGATTCCAGATCGTACTGGACGGGTCGGATTCCACAGACCCCGATGATGACCCGCTGACGTATCACTGGGACACCAACTACGACGGCAACTGGGATACCGAGCAGGGCGAGACGGCCCAGTTTGTGATCCAGCTCGATGAACCCGCCAGCGGAGTCGCCAAGCTCCGAGTATACGATGACAAGGGCGCGTTCTCCGAGGCGCTCGTTGCCTGGGAGGCTGCGGCAGAGCCGTTTGTGGTTGAGCCGGAGGTGGATGTGATTGCGCCAAGGGTGGATGTGAATGTCGTCGATGCGCTACACCACAGCGCGGACGGTGGGCCTGGAGACGTCGACGGTGTCACCGTGGTTGGCAGCAAGGGAGGTTGCGGAGTTGGGGCAACGCCAGCGGAGACGTGCTGGATGATGCTGATGGGGGTTCTTCTGTATTGGCGAGGACGTCGGGTTTGGCGTTCGTAGCTACATCACGGCCCCTCCTCCTCCTCCTCACTCTCTCCGCCTGCTCCGGCCCATCCCTCAATCTCACCCCCGGCGAGCGCTCCGCGCTCTCCACCCTCGACCTCGCCCTGGAGATCGAGGCCGACCATGGCGAGAAGATCTGGCCCGGCTTCTCCCTCATTGAAGAGCCCCTCCTCATCCATCGTCCCGGCAAACGGAGCTTCCTCATCGCCGCGCCCTCATCCGTCGTCGGCGATGACGTGGCGCCTCGTGACCTGAAGCACCTCCCTCGGGTCATCGAGATACCCGCCGGTGAGGTACAACTCAACCCGTCGGTGCTGTTCTCCAGGGACGTTCCGTTACGCGGGATCGAGGCCTTCATGATCCGGCACACCGATGGGACCAGATCCCCCCGATGGTTCCGTCTCCTGGTGCACGAGGTCTTCCACCGCCACCAGCAGCGCCACTTCGTTCGGAATCGGACGGAGCCGCTCTGCCGCTATCCTGTCGAAGACGAGACCCTGGTGGCCCGCGCCCTTCTGGAGCAGCGGCGCCTCGGGCGCGCCCTCACTGCGGCCATGGACGAAGACGCCGCGGCGGGGTTGCGGCGCTATGTCGCATACCGATTGGGACGCTACGAAGCCACGCAACGAGGGCCAGAGGCCCGGACCATCGAGGACTGGGAGGAGCGCCTCGAAGGTACAGCCCGCCTCGTCGAAGACCTCTATGCTATCGCCGCAGGACACAAGGACGCGGACGCGACCCGCCGGCGTCTGCAAAAAAAACTCGATACCCTCGCACCGAAAGACCTCCAGAAGTGGCGCTATTATCACACCGGCGAGGCCCTCCTTCTCCTTCTGCAGCGTCTCTCCCCCGGGGGATCGTGGCGACGGTCGATGGACGACGGAGCGTCCCCCTTGACCGTCGCCCGGGCCGCAGCCGAAGAGTCCGGCGGTCCGATCAAACCGACGATCCCGGATCCCCGGGCGCTTGCCGCGGCCCGAGAGATCATCGCTGCCCCACTCCGTCAGTACCTGGACCAGGAACAAGCCCTCCTGGATGAGTGGACGCAACAGGGGGACCTCCACGTCACGCTCATTGCGTCGACTTCGGACGCGGTCACCTACTCCTCCCGTGGGGTGACCTTCCACCTCCCCGACTGCAGCCGCTTCATCAGCCGGATCACATGGTTCATCGATCGCGCCGCCGGGCTAGATGTGCGTGATCGCAGCCTGGTGCTCGATGGAGCGCGGGGGCGTGACGCCTACCGGCTCGAGTTCTACGGAGATCTCGACGGCGACGAGTCCATCCAGGCAGACGATGCTATGATCGCCCCGGACCTCTCGGAGCCTGTCCGGTTCTCGACGTCCCTCCACATCCGCGGCGACGGCTGGCGGCTGGACTACGAGGGCGCCGGACGCCTGGAGATCGATACAGATGGACTTCAAATCCATCTTGGCGACGTTACAGCACCTTCCCCATAGCTAATCCACGCTCAGGCACCTATATTGGGAGGATGAGTTCTTCTAACCATGATCTCGTCTGCATGCGTTGCCGGGTGGTCCTCGATCCACGCAGCGGGTACTGCCGCGGCTGCGGCAAGACCTACCTGCCGAACCGGGGAGATCCTCCGGGCTTGCACGCGGAGCATGGCTTTCTCCTGGACGCGGCCATCTCCCTGACCGATCCGGAACATCCCCAGATGCTCGACATCCCCGAGGAGGTCCTATCGGCGAAGGCAGGGGCCAAGGCTGATCTGCCCCTCGGGCCCCCCGTGCCGGAGGGCTTCGAGACCGCGGATAACGAGGAGCTACTCGGGACCCTGGAGAGCCCTCACCCGCGGCACCGAGGCATGGCCGCCCTCCGACTCGGCTTACTACGCAGCCCGCACATCTCCGCCAAACTCCTGGAGCACCTCCCGGATTCCGACGGAGACGTCCGCAAGTGCATCCTCTGGGCCCTTGGTCGGAGTCGCAATCCGAGCCTGTCCGGCCCCTTGGTGGGATTCCTGAACATGGAGCGGGATCCGCTGATCCGGGTTCGGCTCATCGCGACCCTCTACAGTCTCCTGGCCACCCCCACCCGCGACGTGAAGCCAGAACTCGCCGAGGCCCTGGAAGCTGCAAATGCGCTGGTACGCTCGGATCCTTCCCCGAAGACCCACTTCGAGCGTGGGATTCTGCATCTGCGTGCGGGGACACACCTGAAGGCCATCGGCGACCTGACCCGCACGGGAGATGGCGAGCGCTACCCCATTGCGAGGGCCTTGCTCTTCCGAAGCGAGGCCTTCCTGATGCTGGGCAAGCCCCTCTTCTCGATGGACGACCTGATCTTGTATTCCGACCCCGAGGGACCGGAAGATGAGGTGCCGGAGTTCATCCTCCACCGTGCCGCCCTGGTCGCGCTGGGCAGACAGATCTCCGATGCAGCGCAGGCCAAGGGACTCACCGATTACGCAGACCTCTTCATCCGGCGGATCGAGGCGCTGAAGAAGCGCTGAAAAGAGGGTCTTCCGGATCCTGCCCAGGTCACGATCACATCTCGATCCCAAGGTAATCTGCGAACGGATGTCGGCGTCGGTTGCCTTCGTCTTCACACGGGGCAATACTGTGGGGACGGAGGACGAAATACGCCGTTACATTACAGCGTGATACCCGACATATCGTCCAGCAGATGCACTGGACTGACCACGGGATAGATTTCGTTAGGGAGGTGCGGGGGGGCCCCTTCGGTGAAGACTCTGCCGACGGCGTTCCGTTTGGGGGGGAGATGGATCCTGCGACGGCGGACCGAGTCAGGGCGCTGGGGGGAAATCCCCCCGGCGCCCGGTTCACCGAAGGGCCCCCCCGTGCCGACCGGGTTGGTTGGTAAAGTGGCCGAGAGTGATGCCTGAGATCCTTCGGCTTCGCTCAGGATGACCGGGGGAGAGATCATTCGGCTTCGCTCAGGTGGTCGGATTCCGGGTTGCGGGCTTCTGGCTTGGGGGATTGGGGAACGCTTATGGGACTTCTATTCTTCTGGGACGAATGCCAGGATCGTCCCGGCGTCACCTACTGCGTAGGTGTTGCCCATGCTGTCGCCCCAGATGTCGTAGAGAGTCGCCACGACCCCGGACTCCTGCTCGAACCACTGCTGCCCGTCAAAGTAGAGGATCGTCCCCTCAGCGCCCACGGCCCAGACGTGCTCGCTATCCCAGCCATGGACCCCTCGGAGAGTGTAGGGATCCAGGCCCGTGGGATGGAGGTTCCATGTCTCCCCGTTGTACCGGACGATGGTGCCGTTGTTGCCCACGGCCCAGCCGTCCTCGACAGACGCTGCGAAGACCCCGTTGAGCTGGTCCTCGACGAAGAACTGTGACCCATCGGGCATCAGGTACGGCTGCACCGGCTGGATACCCCAGCCCTTGCCGTCGTAGTGCATGATGGTGGCGGCCTGGCCTACGGCGTAGACGTCGTCCCCGGCCAGGCCATGGACGTCTCGCAGGTTCGCGG
>CAZNWW010000295.1:0-5717 GCA_964576155.1 uncultured Myxococcales bacterium
GCAGTTCTGGGCCTTCGCGAACAGCAACGTGGACACGCGCACGGGGAAGCGGATCTACGGTCTGCTCCTCTTCTGCGGTGGTCTCGGTGCGATGGCCGGGAACGGCCTGGTGTCCTGGTTCGCCGAGGCGGCGGGCTCGTGGCTCCTTCTGTCCACGTCGATCATCAGCCTCCTCCCCTTCCTTTGGCTCATGGATGGGGCCCATCGACGAGCCACCTCTGGGCCCGAGCATCTTCGTTCCGAGGGGACCTCCCTCCCGCGCGGGCATCTCGGACTAGGGCTCTTTCGGTCCCACCGCCGGCTGGCGTATCTGGCCGTGATCATCGCCCTGGGTCAGCTCTTCTCGGCGACCATGGATGTGACCTTTCATATCCACTTGAAGGAGGCCTTCCCGGACATGGACCTCCGGGCCGCGCGTGAGGCCGCATTCTGGGCAGCGATCAATGGCGGCTCGATGCTCCTCAACCTTGTCGCACCCGCGGTGCTCGCTGTCCTGTCCCTCCGCCGGCTGCATCTCCTCTTTCCCCTGGGGCACCTCGCCCTGGCGGTTACAGCGATCCTCGTTCCCGGCTTCTGGACAGCGGCCATCGCGTTGGCGTGGTTCAAGATCATTGACTACTCCCTCTTCCGGAGCAGCAAGGAGCTGCTCTACATACCGCTGCCCTTCGACGCCCGGTACCGGACGAAGATGCTCATCGACATGGTGATCTACCGAATGTCGAAGGGGGGCGGCGCGCTGGCCCTCGCAGCCCTCGGCGCAGCCACCGCGGGCGGTGGCCTCGGTCTCCCGCTCATTGCGGCCTGCTGCGCCGTCGGTTGGGCCGGCTGTACGCCGGGTCTGACTCGCAGCGAAGAGGATCGGTAGCCCTCCACTTCTTGCGCGGATAGAACCTCGTTGAGGACCGGACGTATCTGGCTTGCACGGCAGCCGGGACCTTTCGGGATGGAGCGAGGACGATGGAAGCGGCGAACAAGCTCGAACAAGTCATGGTGGAGAGGAAATGCAGGCTCACGGTGCACCTGGCAGGGACACCCCTCGCCCGGCCGGGCCGGATGGCGATGCAGGTGCGCGTAGCGCCGGGCACGCCGCTGGTCTGGGTCATCGGAATGCTGGCGGCGGACCGCCGCGCCTACGATCGGTTCACGGAGCTCGTGGATCGAGGCGCGCTCATCCTGCGCCTGGACGGTCGAAAAGCGAGTTGGTGGCAGGAAGTGGAAGGGGACGGGGCGCTAGCTCTTGTCCACCGGCCTGAAGGGGTTCAGGTAGGCCGCGAAGCTGGAGGGGTTGCGCGTCTGGATCCAGAGCGTCCCCTGTCCTTTGAAACGGGCCACCAGGCCTTCACCGCTGAATAGCAGACCCTTCAGACCACCCACCTTTGAGATGTTGTAGTTCAAGGTCTCCTGGAATGCGACGATGTGCCCCGTGTCCACGACGTATTCGTCCTGGATCTTGATGGCCCGGACCGCGCCGAAGGTGGAGAACCAGACCGTGCCGGGTCCGGTGGCCTTGAGCAGGAACATACCGGTGCCGCTGAAGAAGCCCTTCGCACCGCCCCACTTGGTGTCCAGCTCGACCCCGTCCGTGGAGGCCAGGAACGCGCTGGACTGGAGCATCAGGTTCTGCCCCGGGCCGAGGGTCATCTCTTCGATGTCTCCGGGGGCCCCCGGCGCGATGAGGACCTGGCCGGCCTGGCTCTTCGCGGTGAAGGTCGTCTGGAAGAAGCTCTCTCCGCCCATGACCTTCCGCTTGAGCCCCTTGAGCATCCCGCCGCGGGATTGGGCCTTCATGTCCAGGTGGGTGTCCATCCCGACCATGGCCCCGCTCTCAGCGATGAGCTTCTCACCGGGCTCGAGGGTGACGTTGAGCATTGCGTATTCCGGCTTGATCTCGATCTTGTGCTGCATACCTCGCCTCCTTCCGCCTAGTGAGACGGGAGCTTGGGCCCGACCTTGGTGCCGAATTCCACCGGGTTCCGGGTCTGTATCCATAGCTTCCCGGAGCCGGAGAACTCGCACACGAAGCCCTCGCCGCTGAAGAAGGTCGAGAACCAGCTCCCGACCCGCTTGATCTTGAAATTGAGCGTCGGCTCGAAGGCCACGATATGCCCGGTGTCGATGATGAAGGGCTCCGTGAGGTCCATCTCGTGGATAGCACCGAACGCGGACAGGAGGAGGGGCCCCGAGCCCGAGGCCTTGAGCATGAAGAAGCCCTTGCCGCCGAACCAGTTCTTGAAGCCGCCGACCTTCGTCTGGATGTCGATGTCCGTGTGGCTGGCCAGGTAGCAACTCGATTGGATGAACAGCTCGCCGTTCAGGGCGTGCTTCGTGACGTCACCCACGTTCGCGGGGGCGAGGTTGACCTCGCCGGATCCGGACTCTGCGTGGAAGACGTTCATGAAGAAGGACTCGCCCGTGAGCATCTTCCGGGCCAGCCCCTTGAGGAGGCCGCCCTTCTTTCCCATCTTGCTGCTGGTCTCCATCCGCAGGTTGGCGGTCTGTGAGACCATGGCTCCGCTCTCCGCCCGGATCGAGTCACCCTGCGCGAGCTTGCACACCGCCAGGGAGTAGGCCGGACCGTGATCAATCTGAATGTCCATTCCTATACCTCCTTCAAGGCAGCGCCGGTGTGATCCAGGAGACCAGGGTGTCCAGGTTGCGGCTCTGGAGGAGCAGCTTCCCGTTGCCCTGGAACTCGAAGATGAATCCCTCGCCGGACTTGAACGCGGTCCACGCACCGCCGCCGGCCATGCGCAGCTTGTAATTCAGGGTCTCGTCGAACGCTACCATGTGGCCGGTGTCTACGATGTAGCTCCCGCTGCACTCGATCTCCTTGATGCCCCCGTACGCGTTGACCCAGACCGTGCCCTCGCCATCGGCCTTCAGGAGGAACGCTCCCTCTCGCCCGAGGATGGACTTGAGTCCGCCCCACTTGGTCTTGAGGACCACGCCCGGGGTAGCGCAGACGAAGCTCCCGGGCTGGATGATCACGCCCTTGCCCGCGCTCACCGGGAGGGCGATCAGATCGCCCACGAGGGCGGGGGACACGTAGAGGGTACCGGCGCCGCCGGCGGGGGAGTAGGTGTTGAAGAACATCGACTCGCCGCCGAGGAACTTCCGGATCAGGGCGATGAGGAAGTTCACCAACTTCCCGAAGATGCCCTGTCTGGTGCCCCCGATGGCCGTCTTGACCCCCATGTTGGTGCTCATCCCCACCATGGATCCTCCCTCCACCACGATCTCTTCGCCCGCCTCGAGGTCGAAGCGAGCCATGGCAAAGGAAGGCGCGTACTGGATTTCGTGCTTCATGACGCCTCCCGAGATGGTTTCCGACGTATCTTGTCAACCTTCGCTGTGAAGGTACGCATGGGTGCATGGAGCGGTCAAGTAAAAAAGGGCTCAACGATGGCGCTCGACGCCAATGCGGGGGCAGAGATCCTCGATGGGGCATGTGGAGCATCGCGGCGACAGCGGTCCGCAGAGCTGCTGGCCGAAGGCCACCAGCAGGTCGTTGTACCGGATCCAGTACTCCCGGGGGAGCCGCTGACGGAGGGCCATCTCCGTGGCGTCCGGTGACTTGGTCTTCACGTATCCGAAGCGATTCGAGATGCGGTGGACGTGGGTGTCCACGCAGATGGCCTCCTTGCCGTACCCGATGGCCAGTACGAGGTTCGCCGTCTTTCGACCTACGCCCGGGAGGGTGAGCAGGAGGTCGAGGTCGTCAGGGACCCGTCCGTCCCATCGGTCGAGGAGCTGTCTGCAGATCTCGATGATCGCGCGGGACTTGTTGTTGTAGAAGCCCACCGGGTAGATGGCCTGCGCGATCGCTTCGGCGTTGAGCTCCACCATGTCGTTCGGATTGTTCGCGAGGCCCCAGAGGCGATCGATGGCGCCGGCGGTGGTCTCGTCCCGGGTGCGGAGGCTCAGGACCGTACCGATGAGCACCAGGAACGGGTCCTTCCTGCGTTGTCCGGCGAGCTGGGAGATGATGGGCTCCCGCCACTTCGGGTACTCCGCCTCCAGGCGCCGGATGACCTCGGCGATCCCGTTGTCGTCCACTGCCTTCACAGGAGTCCGCCGGGGTAGAGCCCGTGAAGCAACCCTGTCTCTCCGTGCCGGTGCACTTCCACGACGCCTCCCGGTTCGATGTAGAGTCGAAGGATCTCGTCCAGGGGCAAGCGGATCAGACGCGCGGTCAGCGCGAGGATCGTGAAGAGATGGGCCACGATGATGGTGTCCCCGGGGTGATCTCCGACCTCCTCCCGGAACCAGGCCTCGGTTCGCCGAGCTACATCGTCCAGGCATTCGCCGCCGGGGAAGCGGTAGCGCTCCGGAGCCGCCTCCCAGCGGGCCCTCTCCTTCGGGACACCGGCCCAGGTCATGCCCTCCAGCTCCCCCATGTCCAGCTCCACGAGGGGAGGCGCCATCCGCACGGGGACGCCGATGCCGGCGCCGATTCGACGCGCGCTGTCCCGCGCTCGGACGAGGGGGCTCGTGTACAGGCGGACTCCCGACCGGATCCTTCGCGCCAGGAGAGCCCCGGCCGCTTCGGCCTCCCCTTGGCCGGCTTGTGTGAGGGGCGGATCCCGACGTCCCAGGAGCAAGTCGCCGCGGTTGCCCTCGGAGCGTCCGTGGCGCACCATGAAGATCCTGGCCTCACCGGGGCTCCGTCCTCGCGTGTCGTGTGGGTCCATATCTGCTCCCCGTACGTGTTGACAACAGCTACTCTAGGGTGTTGAATCAACGGGTGTCAATGCGATCAGATAACTCCCAGGAAGGAGCGCAAGCGGTGATGCGTCGACTGGTTTTCCTCGGTCTTGCGGTGGTCATGGTGATCGGTGTCGTCTCCCAGGCGGAGGCGCTCGGACCCCGCGGGAAGAAGTCCAGGAAGGGCAAGAAGTCGCCGGCCATGAGCGACGACCTCAAGAACGAGCTCTACGTGGTGCTGGAGAAGGGTACCAGGAGCCCGGACATGGCCACCCGTGCCCTCGCGGTGGAGAACGTTGCTTTGGTGAAGGCGGAGACCACGAAGGACTACGTCATCGACGCGCTCAAGGACCCCCAATGGGTGGTCCGGCGAGCCTCCATCCGGACCCTGATCCGGCTGGGCAACCCGGCCTACCGGAAGGACCTCGCCCGGGCAATGGTCGACCGATCCCTGTACGAGGGCAACCGCAGCCCGCTGCCGCTCCTGCTGGAGATGGAGCGGGAGGAGGCCTTCGAATTACTCATCGAGATTGCGAAGAAGACCGGGGAGGTCCTCCCCGACATCATGACATTCCTGCGGGACGAGGATCGCGACTTCCTGATGGAGTTTCTCAAGGTGGGCAAGGAGATCCCGGAGATACGTGCCTACCTGATGAAGCACCTCCTGGAGTTCGGCACTCCCGAGACCTTCCCGCTCCTGGCCTCTGCCATCCCCAGCCTGGACAAGGGCGAGCTCCTCACAGCCTTCGGGTTCCTGACCACCCTGGGGACAGACTACCCAATGCCTTTCCTGGGGACCTACCTAGAGTCCGATGACGACATGGAGATCCAGCTCGCAGCAGCGGAGGTCGCCGCGGTGCGGGGCGACAACGTCGCCGTGGACATCCTGCTGCCCCTCTGTGACTTGAACGAGGTCAAGGACCAGGTGCGCTGCCTAAACTCCCTCAGGGGAGTGGCGAAGCACCCGGACGTGATCGAACGGGCGAAGATGTTCCTGTACGGGGACCCGAACC